>CAKTFI010000001.1 GCA_934555865.1 uncultured Christensenellaceae bacterium
TCCTGGCGCTGGCCAAGGCCTTGCAGAGCGAGGAAGTCAAGAAGTTCATCGAAGAGAACTATGACGGCGCGGTCATCCCGATGTTCTAAGAAAAAAACAGGCTACCAGGGCCGCTCTCCCAAACGGGAGGGCGGCCTTTTCGCGGTTTGGACAAGGCGTATGATGCGGGATCCGATTTCAGGTGGGATTTCTGCTCGGCGATGAAGGCTCGACAGTAACTGCCTCCTAAGATGGTGCAGGGTGGCGGAGTTTCCCAGTATTTCTCTTGGGAAAGGACGCTTCTGCCCGTGCGGGGGAAAACACGGTGTTCAAAGTGCGGAAATTGGGTTATAATAACAGCAAAGCGCGAAAGGACCCGGTTCGGCTCGCAAGGGTGGGCGGCAAGGCTTTTGCGCTGGGGCGAATTTTGCGCCCGAGAAAGTATCGATCATAGAAGAGGGGGAGAAGAAATATGTTAAGAACGAATGAGTCGCGGCTCGTCAAGCTGTCTGTCCAGGGGGAGATTTCCCCGCCGGGATACAGCGACCTTGGCAAGGTGGACGCCCAGGGGAAGATCTTTGTGCTGCCGGGGACGGGCGGGATCTCTTATAATGTGAGGATCGGCGACCTGGCTAACGCTTTTGAGGCGGACCATATCGAGCCGGGCGTGAGCACGCGCAATCCGGATACGCGCAGCAGCAACGCTTATAACTACCTTTCCTGCATCGGCAACGAGGCCACGGTCATCACCGGCGATGCCAAGGGTGCCAAAGGCTTTGTCACGGGCACGCACGGCGGGATCGAGCATGTCATCCTGTACTTCCCGGAGGATGCGCTCGAAAAGATGAACATTGGCGACAAGGTGAATGTCAAATCCTTTGGGCAGGGGCTGCAGCTGCTGGATTACCCGGACATCTCGGTGATGAACCTGGACCCGGCGGTGCTCAAAAAGTTGCACATCCGCGAGGAGGACGGCAAGCTGATCGTCCCGGTGGCCAAGGCGGTGCCCGGCTGCCTCATGGGGTCGGGGTTGGGCGCATCGACAACCAAGCGGGGCGATTATGACATCACGATGTTCGACGAAAAGCTGGTTCGGGAATACCGTCTGGACGAACTCCGCCTGGGCGATCTGGTGGCGCTGTTGGATTGCGACAACACGAACGGGCGCAACTTCATCACGGGCGCGCTTTCAATCGGTGTCATCGTGCATGGGAGCTGCAAAATCTCCGGGCATGGGCCGGGCGTGACGACGCTGTTCTCCTGCCTAACGGGCAAGCTCGGCTATACCCTCGAGGATTCGGCGAATCTCGCGGATCTTTTGCTGTGAACAATGGGGCGGCAGGCATTCTGCCGCCCTTTTTGACGAAAAGAGAATCACGGGCTGGCCGGTTGGCCATACTGGGGATTGTAAATACTTTTCAAAGCATTCGATGCGAAATAGACAGCAAGCGTAATCTGTGATAAGATAAACGGGAGTATCGAATGGGAAGGAGATCCTATGTACGATATATTGATCCTGGGCGGCGGGCCGGCCGGACTTTCGGCGGCAATCTATGGCGCGCGCGCCGGGTTACGGGTCGCCGTGATGGAAAAGATGGCGGCGGGCGGACAGATCGTGTCCACGCACCGGCTGGAGAACTACCCGGGGTTTGTTCAGGGCATCTCCGGCCCGGAATTTTCCGAAAGCCTGCGGCAGCAGGCAG
The DNA here is from genome assembly GCA_934555865.1 of uncultured Christensenellaceae bacterium. Classification (GTDB taxonomy): domain Bacteria; phylum Bacillota; class Clostridia; order Christensenellales; family Christensenellaceae; genus QANA01. The sequence goes on from CAKTFI010000001.1 coordinate 1,683, forward strand.
CGCGCTTCGGCGCGGAATGGATCGCCGAAGAGGCGGTCGAGGCGGATCTTCGGCCGATGGAAAAGCGCGTGACGGGAAAGCGGGGCGTATATACGGCGAAAAGCGTGATCCTGGCCATGGGCGCGGCACCGCGCAAATTGCAGGTTCCGGGGGAGGAGGCTTTCACGGGGATGGGTGTTTCCTACTGCGCGACCTGTGACGGTGCGTTTTTCCGGGGGATGCGTGTCGCGGTCGTGGGCGGCGGCGACACGGCCTTTGAGGATGCGCTGTATCTGGCGGACCTCGCGGCGGAGGTATACCTCGTCCACCGGCGGGAGCAATTCCGTGCGCAGCAGTACCTGGTCGACCGGGCGGCGAACACGGAAAATATTCACTTTGTAAAAAACGCCGTGCCGGTGGAGATCGGCGGCGGCATGGACTTGAGCTTCCTGCGCCTGCAAAACACGGCGACGGGAGCGGAGGAGACGCTGGAAGTCGAAGGCGTCTTTGTGGCGATCGGGCAGCAGCCCAGTACCGTGCTCGTTGCGGGGCAGGTCGCGCTCGACCCGGCCGGATATGTGATTGCCGGAGAGGACACCAAGACGAACCTGCCGGGGGTCTTTGCGGCGGGGGATCTGCGGCAGAAGCCGCTGCGGCAGGTCGTGACGGCGGCGGCAGACGGCGCCGTCGCGGCGATGCAGGCGCATGCGGCCTGCATGCATCAAGAGTAAGGACGGAAACAGGAAATGGGAAAATTGTTTGGCACAGACGGTATTCGCGGGGTCGCCAATCAAAAGCTGGACAGCATCCTGGCCTACCGGCTGGGGCAAGCGTGCGCGGTGGAACTGACCGATTCCGCACATCATGCGCGGATATTGATCGGGCGGGACACCCGCATCTCCGGCGATATGCTGGAAAGCGCGCTGGTCGCGGGCATTTGCTCGGCCGGGGCGACGGCGGAGGTGCTGGGCGTCGTCCCGACGCCGGCGATCGCATACCTGACGCGGAAATATCAGGCCGATGCGGGGATCGTCATCAGCGCCTCGCACAATTCGATGGAATACAACGGACTCAAAGTGTTCAATGCGCAGGGCTATAAGCTGGCGGACGAGATCGAGGCACGCATTGAGGCGCGCATCCTCTCCCCGGAAGCGGCGGATTTGCCGACGGGCGCGGCGCTCGGGCGGCGTGTGCAGCGCGACACCGCGGCAGAGGACTATGCCCGGTTTTTGGAGGAGAGTGCGGAATGCCGCTTGGACGGCCTGCGCCTCGTATTGGACACGGCCAACGGCGCGGCCTGCGAGGTGGCGCCGCGCGTATTTTCCGCGCTGGGCGCGCAGGTGGAATGCATCGGCAACACGCCGGATGGCACGAATATCAACGCGGACTGCGGGTCGACGCACCCCGAGGGGTTACAGGCGGCAGTCCGGGAACGCGGGGCGGACATTGGCCTGGCGTTTGACGGCGACGCCGACCGCTTGATCGCAGTGGATGAACAGGGTCGCTTGGTAGACGGCGACCGCGTGATGGCGGTGTGCGCGACGGATATGCAGGCGCGCGGCAAGCTCGCCCAAAATACCGTCGTCGGAACGGTCATGAGCAACCTGGGCCTGCAATTATACCTGGAAAAGCATGGGATGCGCCTGGAAAAGACGGCGGTCGGCGACCGCTATGTGCTGGAACGCATGCTGGCCGAGGGATATAACTTTGGCGGAGAGCAGTCCGGGCATGTGATCCTGCTCGACAAGAACACGACGGGTGATGCGATGCTCACGGCGTTGCAATTGCTGGGCGTCGTAGTACGCAGCGGCAAGACGCTGGGACAGCTTGCTGACACGGTGGAGATTCTGCCGCAGGTGCTGGAAAATGCCCGAGTGTCCGAGGAAGGCCGCCTTGCCTATCAGGAGGACGACGCGGTGCAGGCGGAGATCGCCCGGACCGAACAGGCGCTTTTGGACAAAGGACGCGTGCTCATCCGGCCTTCCGGAACGGAACCGCTCGTTCGCGTCATGCTGGAAGGCGAAGACATTGGATATATCCGCGCACAGGCGCAGAAGATCGCTGCGCTCATCGAAGCAAGCGCAAGGTAACAGGAGGAAAAAACTATGTGTGGGATCGTAGGATATGTAGGAAAGCGGGATGTCCTGCCGGTATTGATGGGCGGTCTGCAAAAGTTGGAATACCGCGGCTATGACAGCGCCGGGGTGGCGTATATCCAGAACGGCGCGATGCATATCGTCAAGGCCAAGGGCCGTCTCGACAACCTGCGGAAACGGCTTGGGGACGCCAAGGCCGAGGACACGATCGGCATCGGGCATACCCGCTGGGCGACGCATGGGGAGCCTTCGGACATCAACGCACATCCGCAGACCAACACGGCGGGAGACTTGGCGGTGATCCACAATGGAATCATTGAGAACTTCGCCAAGCTGAAGGCGTGGCTGCAGGATAAGGGCATCCACTTTGTGTCCGAGACGGACACAGAGGTGATTGCGCATCTCATCAACTATTTCTATGAAGGCGATTTGAAGAGTGCCGTCATGCACGCCCTGAAGATGCTGGAAGGCTCGTACGGTCTCGGCGTCATCAGCGCGAAGGAGCCGCACACGATCGTCGCGGCGCGCAAGGACAGCCCGCTCATCATTGGCTTGGGCAAGGGGGAAAACCTCGTCGCCTCGGACTTCCCGGCTATTTTGGAATACACGCGGGACGCCTATCTGCTAGACGACGGCGAGATCGCCGTGGTCACGGCGGACGCGGTGGATGTCTATGACCTGTACGGCAACCGGGTGGAGAAGGAACGCTTCACCGTCGATTGGGATGTGACGCAGGCGGAAAAGGACGGCTGGGAGCATTTCATGATCAAGGAGATCCACGAACAGCCCCGCGCAATGCACGACACCCTGATGGCGCGCATGCGCGATGGTAAGATCGACCTTTCCGAGATCAATGTCACGGAGGAATTGATCCGCGGCATCCGCGGCATCCACATCGTCGCCTGCGGGAGCGCTTATCACGCCGGGATCCTCGGCAAGTATGTGATCGAGAATGTGGCGCGCATCCCGGTCAATGTCGATGTGGCCTCGGAATTCCGCTATCGCATGCCGTCGCCGCTGCTCAGTCCGGACGATCTGTTCATTGTCATCAGCCAGTCCGGCGAGACGGCGGACACCATCGCGGCGCTGCGCCTGGCCAAGAGCAAGGGCGCCAAGGTCATCGCCATCACGAATGTGAAGGGCAGCACGATCTCGCGCGAGGCGGATTTTGCGATGCACACGCAGGCGGGCATGGAAGTGGCCGTCGCGACCTCCAAGGGGTATTTGACGCAGGTCCTGTGCCTGTACATGATCGCGGCGGAGATCGGCCGGATGCGCGGCGAATTGGATACGGCGCAGTATGCGGCGTTTGTGGAGAACCTGAAAAAGCTGCCGAAGCAGCTGGAAGAGGTGCTGGCAGACAAGGCGGTGGTGCAGCAGCTCGCTTCGCAGCGGTTCATGGATGTCAACGAATTCTTCCTCGGCCGCGGCATGGACTATGCGCTCATGATGGAAGGCTCCTTAAAGCTCAAGGAGCTCTCGTATATCCATTCGGAGACCTATCCGGCGGGAGAGCTCAAGCACGGCCCGATCGCGCTCATCGAAAAGAACACGCTGGTCATGGTGCTGGCGACGCAGAGCGCGCTTTTGGAAAAGCTCGTGAGCAACATCAAGGAGGTCAAGGCGCGCGGCGCGTTCGTCGTGGCGATGACGCAGAAGCACAACAAAGAACTGCTGCAAAAGGCGGCGGATGTCGTGCTCGAACTGCCGGATGCAGAGGATCTGTTTGCGCCGATCCTTGCGGCGGTGCCGTATCAGCTGTACGGATACTACACGGCGGTCTACAAGGGGTGCGATGTCGATAAGCCGCGCAACCTGGCAAAGTCGGTCACTGTGGAATAAACATAGGAAATAAAAAAGCTCCCCGCGGGGAGCTTTTTTATTATGCGCTTTTTGGGCAGTTTTTTTGGCGCGGCGCTGATGCAGATTGACGAGCAAAAGCCCCACCGAGCTTGTAAGCCCGATCAAGAGGAGCGCGATCCAGGCGATCTGATAGCTGCCGCTGGCGTCATAGATGGCACCTATGAGCGGAGAGGGAAAGTCCCCGCGTCCGAAAGACCGGCTGGCGCTGGGTCTATCGCGGCTTGGTCGCCGTCCTCCCGATCATTCTGCTGCTGCGCGACAGGCCGGAAAAGCTTTTTGGAACGCATAGAACCCTCGATGATTTGCGTAACATCAATTGGAAAGCGCAGCACAAAAGGTTTCTGCGTATTTTGGCACGAAAAAGGACGCCCTCCTGTGGCGTCCTTTTTGGAAAAACAGAAACTTACTTCTGCTGATTCTTTACCGCACCAATGATATACAATGCCGGCAAAACCAAGCCGAGTAGCAAGGAAAAGACAGGGAAGGAGCCACCGCCAACCACGGTGAGGATGCTACCAAGGACACAGAATGCAGCAACGACTGCACCCCAAACGATACAAGATTGTGCCTTATCCGGACGCGCACAATTCTTAACGCCGAGGATTCCAGCAACCAATTCCATAGCAGAGCTCAGAACCATGAAGATGCTGGCGACATAGAGGAAGGGCGTCCCTGCACCAATGGAAATCAAAAATGCAATGCCTGCAATTGCAATCAACGAGGTGATAATCGAAATCGCCCCAGCGATGATCATTAAAATGCCTGTAACTTTAAGGAAATTTTTGCCCTGCGGCTGAATGTTTTGTTCCATAAAATACCTTTCTGCACAAGAGTGTGCGTTTATTCTGTGACTTTGATGTTTGCGAGAATGGCCTGAATATCAGGATCTTCTAGAGAGAGTGTCTGATTACCTGTTTTTGTGAGGAAGCAAGCGGTGATGGTGATATCATCTTTGACCGCTTCCACCATAATGGTTTTGGCGTCTTCAAAGCTTGCATACTCATACCCCGTCCAATCGTAATCGCCAAGCGTAAAACCTTCAATATCCTTGGCATCCTCAAACAGGCTTTTAGCAGAGTAGTAGATGGTGTCTGGCCCATAATAGGTGATGGTTACAAGTGGCTTTGAAAAGAGGTCAAATTCGTTCTTGGCACCCTTGCAAAGGTAAATCGAATTTGGGTTATTATCCCCTTCGTATGCATCAAAAACATCTGAAACGGGGAACGCTTTCCAACCCTTTGGAGCCATTGCGCTCACATTGCCCGCGTCAAAGATTTCACCCGTAATCTTGGTGGGATCCTGATTCTTACCCTTCGCTCCGCATGCCGTGCAGAGGGAAAGCATGAGTAGCCCAACCAATACCAACGCCAATTTTGTGCGCCACGCATTTACTCGCATAAGTGTAAACAAACTCCTTTCTATTAAAATTTATCTCATATTCAATATAGCAAAACACAGAAAAAAAGCAAAGTACCCTAAGGGTACTTTTATGATAATGCGGAAAAAAACTATTAAAATGTAAGAAATATGTACAGGTATCACTTTTTTTGGTGGCAGGCACAGTACAGCTCTTCCAGCCGATGACTGCGGCGCAACAGCTCGAGGTAGAGCAGCAATTCCTCGCGCGTGGACACGCCGAGCTTTTTATAGATGCTCTTATTGTGCTTGCGCACGGTGTTGATGCTGATAAACGCGAGAGAGGGAATCTCCGAGATCTCGCGCTTGTCGATATAGTATTGGAAGACATTCCATTCCGCAGGTGTGAGCAGGGTGGCCCCGTCGATGAAGGCGGAGAGCATTTCCATCATTTCCTCGGTGAACTGTCGATGGGAGGGGTTCTCCTCGGGGGACAACTTGTCGAGAGAGAGGTCCCCCTCTGTGACGCGGGCGGGTATCTCCTGTGAGTCATATGGGAGCTCAATGGCGCGGAGAATCTCTTGTAGAGATGTGGCTTCATTGGGTACATCGATCCTGCAGTGCTCCAAGGGGATGGAGAATTCCTGGTTGCGATAATTGTGGGTATCCGGAAAGGTTAGAACTTTCTCTGTGGGTGGATATTTCTCCGCGAGAGGTTGTAGTAGGCAGAGATGCCCTTGGGTGCAGCGGTAGATTTTCTGCTGAGGATATAGTTTGTGCAGGTATTCGGCAATAGATGCGATAAATCCGTTGGAAGAGGGTAGATCGGAAAGCGCAATCTCCAAAAATGCAAGATGGGAGAGCTTGACAATTAGGACGCGGAAGGGCTCTTGGCGTGACAGTAAATGTGCTGTGTCACGCAAAAAAGCGGCCCGATTATAGGTGCGGGTGGAGAAATCATAGATATCATCCAAATTTTCGATGGCTAAAAGATATCCAAAAATACCGATGGATTGAAAGAATAATTCCAATAGTTGGTGCGGAAAGAGGAATTGTTGTACAATAATAGGTACAATGCCAAAGATGAGTAAGCCAAGAGCAATCAGGTGTTGGGACTGCACGAGCAGCTTGCGATGGCGCAGCAACAGATAGATGGAAAAGAGCATGTAAAGATATCCGCAGAAATAGAGCAGATAGATCATAAAAGCATGACAATAGATCCCAGCCGCGTCATAATAAAATACCCAGCGGAACAGTGGGTTAAGCGCGAGCGGGAGAAAGATGCCTAAAACCTCCGGTAACAGGAACAGGCAGAGTTTCCATTGGGAAAGATGCCGGTGCAATCCCAGCAGCACCAGGATATACCACGCAAACAGACAGGAAGTGCTGGTGTGCAAAAATAGGAACAGGAAATTCAAAATATCCCGGTAGGTATCGCTGTAATTGTAGATGTGCGAATTGCCAAAGGAGCTCCAAATGTCAAAGACGGCGGAGGCCAGTGAGGTGAGGATGATATAGAAGAGCAAGCGGTTGCTTTCGCGCTGTAACCCCTTTTTAAGGAGGATGAAGAACAGCGAGATGACGGAAATGACCACCGCGCACAGGTCAAAGTCGATGTTATAAATCATATTCCTATTATACCATGGGACAGAAGGAACCACAATGTTGGGCGCGTGCGTCCAAGACAATAAAAAATGCCGCAGACTTGCGAAAGCCTGCGGCATTTTGGCGGAGTGGGCGGGATTCGAACCCGCGTGCCGCTCATCACGGCAACACGATTTCCAGTCGTGCTCGTTATGACCTCTTCGATACCACTCCAATAAGCCACTGCCTTATTATTATAAAGAGTATGCGAAGAGGTGTCAAGCGTTTTTTCCGGGTGCGGCGAAAAAACAGGCCGGAGCCTTAGCGGCTTAGGAGGAGCAGCTTTTTCCCCTTGGGGAGCGGGCCGTCGCCTTCTGCATGGGCGATCTCCGCCGGGTCAACCTTGAACTTTTTGGCGATGTCCCACCGGCTCTCCGTCCCGTCGGGATAGTAGACGAGGATCCCGCAGGGCTTCGGCTCAGCAAGCGGGCTTAATGAGGCGGCGGATACGGCGGAGACTTCTTGCGAGGCACATTCCCATGCGCACAGGTCGAGGCAGCATTTGAGCTCGATCTCCCGCCCGGAGCCCTCGGCCAGCGTGTATTCGCAGAAGCTCTGGAAGAACAGCGCCGCACCGTCCAGGACCTGCGGATAGGAAAGCTCCGTTTCAAACGGCAGGAGCAGCGCCGTGCTGTGGATGCCAGCCTGCGCCGTGGTGTAGCATAGCAGCAGATGGATGGCGCCCTCCAGGTGCAGTACACCGCCCGCGGCATGCGCCGAAAGGATGCTGGGGCAGGCGCTCGAAAACAGGATGCGCGAGACTTCCGGCGACCCGGCGGGGATCTCGGCGCTGAGCCGCAGGATCTTTTTGAGGCAGGTGCCTTCCGAGAGAAGGCAGCCGCACAGCGCCGTGTGCGAAAGCTGCGTTTCGTGGCGCTCGTCAAACAGGTCGGTCACGACCGAAGTCTCGGAAAAGGCGCGGCCGATCCAGTGCAATCCGATTGCGGCGGAGATACTGATGAGGTCGCCGTCCTGCGCGTCGATCTCGCTGGCCAGCGTTTCCAGGTTTGCCAGGCAGAAGACCTGCGAATCCGCCCGGAGCGCGTCGTCGTGCAGGACATCGCCAAAGGGCAGCGTTTCTTCAAAGGTTTGCAGGGGTGCGTTTTTATCCATGCTTTCGTAGATGAGGAAGATGCGGAGCTCGCCCTCCGCGGCGGCGCGCCCTTCCTCGACCGTGACCTTGCGCAGCATGGCATAGCCGCGCTCGGACAGGATGCGCTTGACGGCTGGCATGCTCTGCGGGACGCGCACCTGTGCCTGCACATAGGTCTTTGCGGCGCGGACGCAGGAGAGCGTCGCTAGGCGGCATGGCTGCTGTCTGGCGTGCAGGCCGGGGTCATCCGCCGGTATATCCAGTAGGGAATACTGTGCGTTCGCGCCATGGTAGATGTCTACATCGATCACGCTGTGGATGGCGATGTGGGACGGGTCGGACTGTTCCGCAGAAATGTCCGAGATTGTCCCCCAGGCGAGGACCTGCGCCTCGCTCGGCGCGTCCGGCAGCTCCACCGTGCGGGAAAATTCGCTTTCCGCGTCAAAGCCGGAAAAGCCGCCCTCGGCATCCAGATAGAGGATCTTGAAATAGGCGATGCCGGACAGCGTGAGCTTTCCGTTTTCCAGGGTGGTTTCGGTGATCTCGTTTGTCCCGGATACCTCCAGGAGGTTCTGTATCGGCGTCATCCCCTCCGGGAGAGACAGGCTGCCCTCGACAAGGACCTGGAGGTCCCGCGTCCATTGGCTGTGCTCCGCCGTGATTGTTTTGCTGTTCAAATCCATAGGTTCCTCCGCATGTCGCGTAATTACGCTTTGGTCTAGTTATATCTATCGAAAAAACCTACAAAAAATGCCCGCTAGGCAAAAAATGTTTATTCATAATTTATTTACACCGGGAAAATATGCCCTTTGCTATACTTAGAATAGATTTCGTGGCGAAGGGAGGAGACGCAGGATGCTGACGGTGAAAGACCTGGCAAAGCAGTATGGGGATGTTGCCGCGCTCGGCGGCATTTCTTTTCATATTTCGCCTGGAGAGACGACGGGGATTTTCGGCCTGGAGGGCGCGGGGAAGACGACGCTTCTGGACATTCTTTCGGGCTACCTTTTGAACTATACGGGCAACGCTGAATGCGACGGTGCGGACCTGCGCCGGCAGCCGATGGCTTATCGCACCAAGATCGCCTATATTCCGCAGAACTGTACGCCGTACCCGGACATGACGGTGCGGGAATACGGCTGCTTTCTGGCGGGGCTGCACGGGCTCGGGAGCGGGAAGAAGGCGCGCCACCGTGTGGAGGAGTCGCTGCAATTCGTGGGCATTTTGCCGCTCGCGGAATATTCGCTGCAGACGCTGGGCGCACAGGACTGCGCCCGGGCGGCTCTCGCAGCGGCGCTGGCGCCGGAGCCGGAGGTGCTGTTCATCGACGAACCCTTTGCCGGCCTGCGCATGGACGAGATTGTGGGACAGCAGGCGCTCTTGCGGGCGGTGGCGCAGCGGACGACGCTTGTCGTGGCTTCCCGGTCGATTTTTGGCTTTTCAGAGCTTTGCAAGCGGACAATCGTGCTCAACAAAGGGCGGATTGCCAACGAGGCGGGCAGCAACCTGTTTGCGCGCACGGACGCCAAGGCGCGGGTGCGCCTCCGGGTTGCCTGCGCACCGGCCAAGGCCAAGGCGGCATTCCAGTTTATCCCAGGGATCTTGGACATCGATTTCCGCTCGGCGCCGGAAAAGGGTGTGTGGGACATCCTGATTGATTCCGACGGGCAGGAGGACATCCGCGCACAGGTGTGGTTTGCGGCGGCGGCGGCACAGGTCCCCGTGTTGGAAATGCGCTATCTGCACATTTCGCCGGAGGACATCTTCCTCCAATTGACCGGACAGAACCAGGGAGAGGGTGTGTGAGCGGTGCAGGCAATCATCAAGCGGGAATTGCATAGCTATTTTCACAATATGTTTCTCTACGGCATGGCGGCGGCGCTGATGCTCTATGCCGGACTGTATCTGGGCGATGTCCTGTTCTCGCAGGAGATCGGGAGCGTCCGGGCGGCCTATACGGAGATTGTCTATATCCTATTGCTGTTCATTCCTTTGCTTACGATGAACAGCTTTTCCCAAGAAAAGCACCAGGGGACGGACAAACTGTTGTTTTCCTCGGGCGTGCGCATGCAGAGCGTGATCTTTGCCAAATGCTTCGCGGCCTTTTTGACATTTTCGCTGTTTGCGACGCTGACGCTGCTGCTGCCGATGATCCTGATGACGCTGTCGGGGATCTATTGGACGGAGGTGCTGCTGTTGTACCTGGGGGTGTTGCTCCTGGGGGCGGCGGTGTGCGCGTTCGGCGTCTGGGTCTCGTCCATGTCGCGGCATGCGTTCCGCGCGCTGCTGGTGAGCGTGGCCGGGTTGTTCGCCTGGTGGATTATCGATGTGCTGCTGCCGCATATGAACAATGTGTTGCTGCAAAAGCTGCTTTCCTGCATCTCGCTGTTCGGGCATTTTGCGGAGTTTGGCGGCGGACTGTTCAGCTATTCGGCGGCGGTCTATTTCCTCTCGGCGGCGGCGCTGTTTCAGATATTGACGGCGCAATCTTTGCGGATGTGGAGGCAGCGGCGGATATGAGCAAAAAAAATGGGGCAAAGCGGAGCCCGCGCGCGTGGAGCGCGGACCTTGGCGGGCGCTTTTTTTGGGGTGCTCTGGCGGCGGTGCTGATTGCCGCAAACCTGATCCTGCCTGCGCTGGAAAAGAAGCACGCCTGGAAGGTCGACCTGACATGTAACGGCGTCTATACGCTTTCGACACCATCCGAGCAGATTCTGCAAAATCTGAGCGAGGACATCTACCTGTATATGGTATATTCCCCAGGAAATGAGGACGCGCGTATTGAGCAAATGCTGCGCGAATACGGCGCGGCTTCTCCCTATGTGCATGTGATGTCGATCCCGGTGGGCATGCGGCAGCTACTGCCGGATACCTCCCTGTTGTCGACAGAAAAGGAGGGGATCTGGATCACCAACCAAGCGCAGACGCTCGTGCAGTATTTTTCGCAGGAGGATATGTACCTCTGGGACGAGGCGGGGCAGGCGGTCGCCTTCAAGGCGGAGGCAAAGCTCACCGCCGCCATCCAGGGGATCGTGCAGGGGGCGTTTTGCAATGTGCGGCTGCTGGTCGGGCATGGAGAGACGGCGGGCAAGGACCTGCAATCCTTCCTGCAGCTGCTCGACATGGGTAACTATCAGGTGGCGGAATGGAGCCTGGCCTCCTCGACCGAGGCGCTCGACCCCAAGACGGACATCCTCGTTGCGGTGTCGCCCAAGGCCGACCTGGAGCACAGCGAATATGAGGCCATTGCGCAGTTTATGCAGGCGGGCGGACGGGCGCTCCTCCTGTTTGACCGCGCCAGCTTCAACACGACGCAGGGGATGCTGCAGGTCTATTCGACAAGCCTGCCCCTCTTTTCCACGCTGCTCTGGCAGTATCGGATGCAGATCAACGACGATCTGCTCTTTTCGGGCGATGTGCGCACGATTAACCTGCGGCGGACCTCGCTGCGCGTCCGGCCGATGCTGGCGGGCATGCAGGAGAGCGAAGTGATCATCAACGAGGCCGCCAGCCTCGACATCCTGGACGAGGCGGATGTGGCGGATGCGGGAGCGGACACGCAGGTGAGCCCTTTATTGGTGACGGAGGGCGTCTGCTTTGCCAAGGGATTGGCGCAAAAGGTGGAGAACTTCAACTTCCAGCAGGGCGCGGACGCCAAAGGGCGCTTTGTGGTCGGCGCGCTGGCTGCGCAGGGGGATTCCCGCCTGGCGGTGCTCACGGACTCGCTGATGGTAGGCGACGACACGATCGGCATCTCCGGCAACTGGGCGTTTTTTGAGGGCCTTTTGGAGGAGCTCTCGCCCCTGACGCCGGCGGTATCGATCGAGGGCAAGGCGTTGTCGGTGCCGCACCGCCTGCTGGGCGGGCGCACGATGCAGGTTTTGCTGTGGAGTCTTGCGTTTCTGCTGCTCCCGATGGGCGTGGTGTTCGCCGGATGGCGGCTCAGGACAGGAAAGTGGAAGAAATGATCAAAAATGCCCCTTCTTTGCAAAGGAGGGGCATTTTTCTTGCAAAAAAAATTCTTTCTGCCGTTTTGGTTCTATATTTTTTTGAAAAAGCCTGTGATATAATGCGAATAGAGTGAGATGGAAAAATAAGAGAATGATGCTGCAGCAAAATAAAAAAAGAAATCTGGAGAAAAACCAATGGCAAAACAGATCAGATTATTGATTGTAGACGACAACGCGCCCTTGGCGGCGGAAATCAGTGCTTTTATGAATGTACAGCAGGAAATCGAGGTTGTAGGAACGGCAGAAAACGCCAAAGAAGCATTGGAGATGGTGAAGCTCCTACATCCCAACGCGATCGTGGCCGACCTCATCATGCCACAGACAGACGGCTTCTTTTTGCTGGAGAAGCTCTCCGGCGGGGAATACGGCCCGATGCCTAAGATCATCATGCTCTCGGCAGTCAGTAGCGAAAGCCTCTATGCGCGTGCGATCGCGCTGGGCGCGACCTATTATATGAACAAACCGTTCAGTATGGACACGCTATGTCAGCGGCTGTTGGACTTCTTTGACCTGCGCAAGCTGGACATCCAAAAGCAGCCGGCGCTGGTGCGGAGCAAGTCGCTCGACGAGCGCATCACGAGCATTTTCCTGTCCATCGGCATCCCGGCGCATATCAAGGGATATCAGTTTTTGAAGGAAGCGATCAAGCTGGTCATCAAAAACCCGGAGATCATCAACAGTATCACCAAGCAGCTGTACCCTTCGATCGCGCAGAATTTTGAGACCTCGCCGAGCAAGGTAGAGCGGGCGATCCGCCACGCCATCGAGGTGGCCTGGAACCGCGGCAGGATCGAGAATCTGAACACGATCTTCGGGTATAACATCTATACCAAAAACGATAAGCCGACCAACGGAGAATTCATCGCGCTCATTGCCGACCGGCTGATGCTCGAGGAATCTGCCTGAGGTTTGTACGCAAATTTATAACAGAATATTCATCCTTGGCAAAAGTTATGCACATACAAACCATGAAAATGTGGATAATGTGGATAGAATTGTGGATTGATCCACAGGGAAAATCCCTTTTCTATCCGATCATTCGACAGGTTTGTGGATAATGTGCATAACTTTTTTTGTTTGGTCCAAAGTTATGCACAACCGGGGATACAGGATTTTTGTAATTTTATGCAGAATGCGCGGCAGGCGCGGATAGGCCGGGGAAAAACGGGGCAGGCTAGGGAAAAAGGAGAAGAAGTATGCCCAGTCAATTACAACAGATCCGGGATCGCCTGCGGGCGTATCAGGGCGGCATCGTGCATCTGCACGCCGTGGGAGAGCGCAACAAGGTGCTGGACGCCTACGGCGTGCTGGAAGGCGTATACCCCGAAGTGTTTGTCATCTTGGTGCAGGAGGAGGCGCAGAGGCGGCGCTACTGCTATGCCTACCGGGAGGTGCTGACGCGGCGGGTGGACATCCGCCTGGTGCTGGATACACACAAAGCGATCGGATAGAGACCGGCTGGCCTGTGGCGCTGTCGCAGGCGAACAGCCAATATCCCTGGCGGGAGAGCGGGCTTTGCCAAAAGCAGTCAAAGCCCGCAAGCCAGGCCGGCGGGGACACGGCGTACTCCCCGGGGACGGCAAGCAGGCGCACTGCCGTTCTTCCCTCACATAAAATTTTCCCCGACAGATAGTGACTGCCGTTTGCGAAGTACGGATAGGAGATCCGCTTCCAAACGGCATTTTTGATGCGCCCGCCAAAGGGATCTGGCAGTGGGGCGGCGGACGCGGCACAGGGGGAAGCAGCGAGTGCCTCTGCCGCGGGCGAAGCGTCTTCCGTTGCGAGGATGTCTTGGGAAATGGGGAAAGCCCTGCACGCCGTGGTTGGTGCGGTGCCCTCCATTATGGGCACGCCTTGAGAAGCGACGGGTACACCTGCCGCAATTGGCGGCAGGGGATCTGCCCCAATTGCCCCGTCCTGGGCGGCAGAGACGGGCACGGGAATTCTCGCTTCGCTGGCTTCCTGTGCCACGGTTCGCCCTTCGCCGGGGACGGCGTGTGGGTGTCCGGCTTGCGGGGAAATGGAGATCGCTTCGGCGGCCGCGTGGGGAGAGGCCGTGTGGGGCGGTGCTTCCCAGTATTGCCGGCAGGCGGCGGAGACATCAAACCCAGCGGCCTGCGCCTGTGCATGGATCTGCCCCGCGGAACAGAGGGCCGCGCCCTGCCAGTCGTCGATCGAGCGGGCGGGCAGACTCCCCCGCGCCGCGGTCGCCCGGATGGGCGGCTGTCCCCGGAAAAACAGGAGGAGCACCGCCCCCTGCGGGAGGTGCGCGCCTTGCAGCGCATAGGAAAGAGCGCCCTGCTGCTCCAGCGTGAGGATCCCCGGCGTGCATCCTTTGAGCAGCAGAGAGGTTCTGCGATAGGGTCTTGTCGTCGGCATGAAAACGCCTCCTTTTGTGCAAGCATATGCGGAACGGGGCGGGAATATCCCGCGTTTGCCAAATGCGAAAAAACACGGTAGAATAGAGCAAAAGGAGAACGACGATGATTCTTGCGATCGATGTGGGGAGTACCTATTTGAAATGCGCCGTGTTCGAGGGCGAGCAGATGCTGGAAAAGAAGTCGCGGCCGATGCCGGGGCGCTTGCCCGCCGGGGAGGACGCGCGGTTTGAAGTGGATGCCGCGGCGATTGTGGAGCTGGCACAGGAGATGATTGACGACGCCCTGACGCGCTTTCCCGGCGCAGAGGCGATCTATCTGGATTCGCAGATGCACGGGTATGTGCTGACGGACCCGGCGGGCGGGGCGCCTTCCCCGTATGTGAGCTGGCAGGACCGGCTGGCCGAGCCGGAACTTTCTAAGATCGCCCTGCGCATCGGGCCGGAGGCCATCCGGCGGATGGGCACGCGCTTTAAGGCGGGGCTTTGCGCATGCAGCTTTTTTGCGCGGCACAAAGGGGCGCCGCTCGGGGAGGACCGCCTGCTGCACACGCTGGGTGGGTATTTGCTGTACCGGCTTTCCGGGGGGACGGCGCATGTCTGCCACGAGAGCATGGCGGCGTCTCTCGGGCTGTATGACTGCGAAGCGCACGACTGGAACCGCGAAACGCAGCGGCGCGTCGGGGCGGAGCGGCTGACGCTGCCGCGGGTGATCCCGCATACCGAGGCGGCGGGGGCCTATCGGGGCATCCCGCTGTACGGCGACATCGGCGACCATCAGGCGAGCGTCTACGGCCTGGGGGAGGACACGGCGAATAGCATCATCCTGACGCTCGGGACGGCGGGCATCCTGTGTATGCCGTCCGACCGGCCGGGGCGGCCGGAGATGGAGGTGCGCCCGTATTTCCACGGGCAGTCGCTGCTCACCAAGACGCGACAGCCGGGCGGCCGGACGCTGGACCTGCTCGTGCGGTTCGTGGGAGACTGCGCGGCGCTGGTCACCGGGGGCCCGGTGGAGGCGCAGGCGGTCTGGGAAGCGCTGCAGGCGGGGCCGCCTCTGGATGCGGCGGGACTGCACATCACGCCGGAATACTTTTCCGGCGGCGGCGCGGGAGAGATCGCGGGCATCGGCGCGCATAACCTGACGCCGCAGAGCCTGCTGGCCGCGGGACTGGACGCGCTGGCGGAGGCTTATGGCGCGGCCGTGCGGGAATTTTTAGAGATTGAGCCTAAGGTCAGTCGGCTGCTGCTGTGCGGCGGACGATTGACAAAATGGGCCTATTTGCAGCAGGCGCTTGCCCATAGGACGGGGCTTTCGGTCGTCTGCCCAGCTAGGCAGGACGAGGCGCTCCATGGGCTGGCCCGCCTGGCGAGGGAGAGATGCTGAATTGCAAAGGAGGAACGGGAAATGATTCATGAGATCGCACCGCATAGATATGACAATGCGTTTTTGCAAAGCGCCCCTGGCGAAGGGGACGCGGCGCTGTATTACGAGGGGGACACCATCCTGCTCTGCCGGGAGGGCGAGGGCTGGCGGATCCCGCAGTTTTCGGATCTGATGCCGGAGGCGGCGGAGGGGGCGGAACGGCTCTTTTCCATCGACGGGCAGGGGTTTTACCTGCTCTCCCGCCTGCCGCAGGCGATGCCGGGCCGGGAACTCACCCTGCAAAAGGTGCGCCTGCTGCGCGAACTGGCCCCGTGGGTGGGCTTTGCTGGCGTGACGGGGTGGCAGCTCGGCCGCTGGGAGGGGCAGCACCGCTATTGCAGCGCCTGCGGCGCGCCCATGCGGGCAAGCCGGCGGGAACGCGCGCTGGTCTGCACCAAGTGCGGACAGCGCGAATATCCCCGCATCAGCCCGGCGGTCATCGTGGCCGTGCGGGATGGAGAAGACCTGCTCATGATCCGCAGCCGGCTTTCCACGACCGGGCGGTATCACCTGCTTTCGGGCTATGTTGAGGTGGGTGAGACGCTGGAACAGACGGTGGAACGGGAAGTGATGGAGGAGGTCGGCGTGCAGGTCAAAAACATCCGCTATTACGCCAATCAACCATGGAGCTTTTCGGACACGCTGATGATCGGCTTTACGGCGGAGCTGGATGGGCCGCGGCCGCCGTTCCATTTACAGGAAGAGGAGATTTCGGCCGCAAAATGGGTCGCACGGGCGGACATCCCCGCGCGGATGGATCACGCCAGTATCGGCAGTGAGATGATCGAAGCATTTCGGGAGGGCAGGATTTGAACAGGCAGGGCGAAACGCCGCACAAGGAACCCTGGTACACGCGGCTCGGGCGCAAAAAGCCACTGTGCGCGCTGCTGGCCGTGTTCCTCCTATATTTGGCGATTTACTATTGGCCGTCGCTGGAAAAGGGCATCGGCCGTCTGCTGGGCGCACTGGCGCCGCTCCTCTTGGGGCTGTGCATCGCCTATGTGGTCAACATTCTGGTCTGTTTCTATGAGAAGCGCCTATTCCCGCGAGGCAAGGCGCGGCTCTGGGTGCGTATGCGGCGGGGCGTATGTCTGACACTGGCCTATCTCACGGGGGCAGCGCTCATCACCGCTTTCTTCTGGGTGGTGATCCCCGCGCTGTCTACCTGCATCCAGCTGCTGTTGGCGGAGCTCCCGCGCGCGGCGGCCGCATTGCAGGCCTGGGTGGAGGAGCTGCCGATCACGACGCAGGACTTCCTCGATGTCGTGAAGCGGATTGACCTGGAGCAGATCTTCACAAAGCTCACAAAGCTCATCACGAGCGGAATCGGCGGGACGGTTGGCTGGGTCGGCGGCCTCGTGAGCTCGGTCGTGCGGGTCGTCATTGGCGTGATCTTTTCGGCCTATCTGCTCGGGAGCAAGCAGACGCTGCTTCGGCAATATGCGCGCCTCAAGGGGCACTACCTCCCCCCGGCGGCGCAGGCAAAGGCCGCCCGGGCGGAGCGCATCCTAAACGACTGCTTCCGCCGCTACATCGTCGGCCAGTGCACGGAGGGGCTGATCTTGGGGCTGCTCTGCACGCTCGGCATGTGGATCCTGGGATTCCCCTATGCAGTGATGACGGGGGCGATCGTGGGCATGACGGCACTGGTGCCGATCGCCGGATCGTATATCGGCGGCGTGGTCGGTTTCCTGTTGATCCTAACGGTATCGCCCTGGAAGGCGTTGCTGTTTGTGGGGTATCTCATCCTACTGCAGCAGTTGGAGGGGAATCTGATCTATCCGCGCGTGGTCGGTAACTCCATGCGCCTGCCGGGGATCTGGGTATTTGCGGCCGTGACGGTCGGCGGGGTGTTGTATGGCATTCTGGGCATGATGCTGGCCGTTCCCATTACGGCGGCGATCTATCAGGTGCTTCGGGAGGAGACCCGTCCCGCTGCAGACGCCGCGACGGACGCGGAAAAAACCGAATAAGCAAAAAAGGCAGCCAACCGGCTGCCTTTTTGTTATGACGAATTTTAGAACTTATACAACAGCTTTGCGCTGCCCCGGATGATCTTGTACAGTGGTGTTTCCATCTTTTTTCGCACCTTTTTTAGGTTCTCGCGGATGGGCAGCTTTTGCGGGCAATGCTGCTCACAGCGGCCGCAGCCGATACAGCGGGAGGCGGTGGTCAGCGTTGGCTTGAGCGTCGTGCACATGAGGTATTCCTTAAACCCGATGTACCATCCTTCCGCATAGAGATTGTTGTAGCAGCGGAAACATACGGGGATGTCGACCCCGGCAGGGCAGGGCATGCAGTACCCGCATGCGGAACAGTCGATCTTGGTGTCCCGCCGGATGGCTTGTACCGCCCGCTCGAAATAGGGGAAGTCGGCTGCGTCCAGCATTTCCTCCCGAGGGAGGGAGGCGATGCGGATGTTTTCCTCCAATTGCAAGAGGTCATTCATCCCGGATAGGACAAGGAAGACCTCCTTTTGCGCCCACAGCCATCGAAGTGCCCATTCGGCAGGAGACCGATCCTTACCGGAGGCGGCAAAGGCGTCCACCGCCTCCTTAGGCAGGCGGTTTGCCAGGCGGCCGCCCTTGAGGGGCTCCATGATCATAATGGGGATATTCCGGGCGGCAGCATAGGAAAGCCCGGTGCGCCCGGCCTGCGCGAATTCGTCGATGTAGTTATACTGGATTTGGCAGAAATCCCACGGATAGGCGTCGATGAGCGCCTTGAAATTCTCTGTCCCGCCGTGAAAGGAAAAGCCAACATGCCGGATGACACCCTCGCGCTTTTTCTGTTCCAGCCAGTCCGAGACGCCGAGTGTACACAGGCGCTGCCAGGTCTGCACGCTGGGGAGCATGTGCATGAGGTAGTAGTCGATGTAGTCGGTGTGCAGGCGCGAAAGCTCCTCGGCAAAAATCCGCTCCAGGTCGGAAAGGGAGCGGATCTTGTAGTGCGGGATCTTGGTGGCGAGGAACACCCGGCTGCGCCAGCCCTTTTGGAAGAGCTTGCCCAGCGCGGCCTCATTGCCCGGATAGATATAGGCGGTATCGAAATAATTTACGCCATGCGTTATGGCGTAAATCATTTCCCGCTCGGCCTTTTCTTGGTCGATGGCGCCGCCCTTGCGCGTAAAGCGCATGCAGCCGTATCCGAGGACGGAGACGCGGTCCCCGCTCGAGGGGATGGTGCTGTATTGCATGGCTTAGTCTAGATACCCGAGCTTTGCCAGCAATTCGGCCATCAAAATACCGCCGCCTGCCGCGCCGCGCAGCGTGTTGTGCGAGAGGCAGACGAATTTATAGTCATACTGCGTGTCCTCGCGCAGACGGCCGATGGAGACGGCCATGCCGTTTTCCAGGTTGCGGTCGAGCTTGGTCTGCGGGCGGTCGGGTTCCTCGAAATAGTGGAGGAACTGTTTGGGCGCGGAGGGGAGTTCCAGCTCCTGCGCCGGGCCGCGGAATTCCGCCCAGGCCTTGCGGATCTGCTCGATCGAGGGCTTGTTGGCAAAGGACATGAACACCGCCGCCATGTGGCCGTCGCTCACCGGGACGCGCAGGCACTGCGTGGTGATGCTGGGTGTCGTGGCTTCGACAATCTCGTCGCCCTCAATGTGTCCCCACAGCTTGAGTGGCTCAATCTCACTCTTTTCCTCTTCTCCGCCGATATAGGGGATGACATTATCCACCATCTCCGGCCAGGTCGCAAAGGTCTTGCCGGCGCCGGAAATCGCCTGATAGGTGCAGGCCAGCACTTTGGTGACGCCAAAACCGAGCAGTGGGTGCAGCGCGGGCACATAGCTTTGTAGCGAGCAGTTAGACTTGACCGCAATGAAGCCGCGCTTGGTGCCGAGGCGTTTTCTCTGTGCGTCGATGATTTGGGCGTGTTCGGCGTTGATCTCCGGGACGATCATGGGGACATCCTTGGTGTGCCGGTGCGCGGAGTTGTTGGAGATCACCGGGCATTCCAGCTTGGCATAACGCTCCTCGAGCGCGCGGATCTCTGCCTTGGGCATGTCAACGGCGCAGAACACGAAATCGACATCGCGTGCGATTGCCTCCGCATCGGCGACGGCGTCCCGCACGATGAGCCCCGTCACTGCTTCCGGGATCGGCGTGGGCATGGCCCAGCGGGCGCCGACCGCTTCCGCATAGGTCTTGCCGGCAGAGCGGGAAGAAGCCGCGAGGACAGTGACATGAAACCAGGGGTGACATTCCAACAGGCTCACAAAGCGCTGGCCGACCATGCCGGTCGCGCCGATGACGCCTACATTGTATTGTTTCATCGAGAGAAACCTCCAAAATGAAAATGTATGGCAGGGCCCATGGCCCCAGCGTACAAAAAGGAAATAGTTGCATTCAGTATATATGCCAGGTTGGCATTTTGCAAGCGCAAAATGCGGGAAATACGGCTTTTTCGCGTGAAAAATGCAAAAAAGCGTGGTATACTTCTGCATAGGAACATTATTTTCAAAGGAGTGTATGCAGTATGGATATGTTGCAGACCATCGCAAAGCTTTGCTCGCTGCCCGGGGTCACCGGCGACGAACGGGCGGTCGGCGAATGGATACGACAGTGTTTTTTGAAATACACACAGGAAGTCTGGCAGGATCGCTACGGCAATGTCTATGGGCGCATCGGGGAAAAGGTCGGCCCGGAGATCCTCGTCATGGCGCATATGGATGAGATCGGGCTCATGGTCACGGGGATCGAGGAAAACGGCATGCTGCGCATGATGCCCGTGGGTGGGGTCGACCCGCGCGTGCTGCCCGGCAGCGAAGTGCTCGTGCTGGGCGAAAAGCCGCTGCCCGGCGTGATCGGCGCGATCCCGCCGCACCTTACCAAGGGCAAGACCGGCGCGGCCTACCGCATCGAGGACCTGATCTGCGATGTGGGGTATCCGGTGGAGCAGGTGCGCGCCTGGGTACACGAGGGGGACTATATCACCTTTGCGCCCAAGCCGCCGCTCAGCCTCAAGAACGGCTATGTGTCTTCTAAGACGCTGGATGACCGGTCGCTCGTCGCCGTCATGATGGAATGCATGGAGCGCTTGCAGCGCCGCAAGCTGCAATGCTCGGTTGTGTTCTGCGCCTCCGTGCAGGAGGAACGGAGCGGCCTCGGCGGGGCTTTGGGCGCGTATTCGGTGCACCCGGACATGGCAATCGCCATCGATGTCTGCCACGGGCCGACGCCCGGCGTCAAGCCGTTTGAAACGACGCCGATGGACAAAGTCCTCTTGACCCGCGGGAGCAATATCCACGAAAAGTTGTTCGCGATGTTGGAGGATGCGGCGAAGGAGCAGAACATCGAAACGGATGTCGAGGCGGTCATGGGGCATACGGGCACGGACGCCTGGCTCATGCAGATCCAGCGGGGAGGCATTCCCTGCGGGTTGGTGTCGCCGCCGCTTCGGTATATGCACACCTCGGTGGAGACCATTCGGATGGAGACGCTGCATAACTGCGCGAAGGTGCTGAGCGGGATGATCGGCAGCATCGACGAAAAGTGGGAGGAAGCATTATGCTTAGACGATTGAGTGAAGCGATGGGTGTAAGCGGCAGCGAGAAGGAGATCCGCCGGATCCTGCGCGAGCTGGCCGAACCCTATGGGGAGACCTGGACGGACGCGATGGGCAACCTCTATGTCCACAAAGCGGGCGCGGGGAAAAAAGTCATGGTCTGCGCGCATATGGATGAAGTGGGCATGCTCGTGAAGGGCATCCTCGATGACGGGCTGTTGGCCTATACCTCGGCCGGGATCGATTCCCGGGTGTGCGTGTCCAAGCGCGTGGTCGTGGGCGCGGGCAAGATCCCGGGCGTGATCGGCGCTAAGGCGATCCATTTGCAAAAGCGCGAGGACCTGCAAAAGGCGATCCCGCACGATGAATTGTTCGTTGACATCGGGGCAGAGAGCCGCGAGGACGCGATGAAATATGTCAAGGTGGGCGACCCGATTTGCTTTGACACGCAGTTTTCCTATTTTGGCGACAGCATGATGAAAGGCAAGGCGCTGGACGACCGTCTGGGCTGCGCCGTGGTGCTGGAGCTTTTGAAGCGGGACTATGACTGCGACTTCTACGCCGTGTTCACGGTGCAGGAGGAGGTCGGTGCGCGCGGCGCGGCGGCGGCAGCCTACCGGGTGCAGCCGGATCTGGCAATCATCCTCGAGGGGACGACGGCCAACGACATGCCCGAGGCGGAATCGCATCAGCAGGTCACGGAAGTGGGCAAGGGACCGGCAATCTCGATGATGGACAGCGGAACAATCGTGAACCCGCAGCTCTTCCGCGCGATGAAGCAGACGGCGGAGCAGCAAAATATCCCGCATCAGGTGCGGCGGGGAACGAACGGCGGCACGGACGCCGGCGTAATCCACAAGGCCTGCGCAGGGGCGCTCGCAATCGGGCTTTCGGTACCCTGCCGGTATATCCACGGGCCGGCTTCGGTTGCGTCGGTGGCGGATTTTGAAAATACGGTCAAATTGGCGGATGCGTTTTTGAAGGCGCGCAAGTATGAAGAGGTGAAGAGAAATGTTTGAAGCAATGCTGAAAAAGGTTTTGCAGGCTTTCGGGCCTTCGGGCAATGAGGAAAAGGTCGCGTCGGTGCTGGCGGAGGAGATCCGCCCCTATTGCGACGAAGTCTATACAGACGCGCTCGGTAACCTGATCGCGCACAAGAAGGGAACTTCTGGCAAAAAGCTGATGCTGTCCGCGCATATGGATCAGATCGGCTTTATCGTCGTGGATATCGACGAAAACGGCTTTTTGCGCATCAGCAATGTCGGCGGGATCCTTCCTTCGCTCAGCGTGGCGCGGGAAGTGGTCTTTGAAAACGGCGTACACGGCGTGATCTATTTCGAAACGCTGGAGACGCGCGACGCCAAGGCGGTGGCGTCGCTTCCCAATATGTATGTCGACATCGGCTGTGCGACTCGCGAGGAAGCCGAGCAAAAGGTCCAGGTCGGCGATATGTGCGTATTTGTGAGCAACTTCGTTGACCTCGGGTCGCGCATGGCTTCGGGCGCGATGGATAACCGAATCTGCTGCGCAATCCTAGTCGAGGCGATGAAGCAGCTGTCCTCCCCGCATGATGTGTATGTCGTGTTCACGGTGCAGGAGGAAGTCGGCCTGCGCGGGTCCGGCGCGGCGGCCTATGCGATCGAGCCCGACCTCAATATTAACCTGGATGTGACGCTGACGGGCGACACGCCCAAGATGCCGGCGATGAGCGTCGCGCTCGGCAAGGGCCCGGCCATCAAGATGATGGATTCCTCGGTGATTGTCCCCCAGTGCGTGCGCAAGTTCATGATCGACTGCGCAGAGCAGGCAGGTATCCCCTTCCAGCGGGAGGTGCTGCGCGCAGGCGGCACGGATACGGCGGCAGTGCAGCGGACGCGCAGCGGTGTGCTCGCGGGCTGCATCTCCATCCCCTCGCGCTATGTGCACACCCCGGCAGAGGTCGTTGACCGCACGGATGTGGAGCAGGCGGTGGAATTGCTGCGCGTCATGGCGGCCAGCAAGGAACTGCCCGGTGCATAACGGGGCATAGGGGGAAACATGGAGGCGAGAAAACCCAGAATCGGCATCACAATGTCGTTTTACCCCAATGTGGAAAATCCGCCGCTCAGCCAGCAGTCGCTGGGGCGCGACTATGTCCGCTCGGTCATCCAGGCGGGCGGCCTGCCGGTGCTCATCCCCGTGCTTGGGGATGAGACGCTGACGGAGGCGTATGCAGAAATGATCGACGGCCTGATGCTGCCCGGCGGGGAGGATGTCTGCCCCAAGTTCTATGGGCAGGAACCGGCGGAAAAGCTCGGGCACACAAGCGAAGCGCGCGACCGGACAGAGCTTGCCATGGTGCGCCGCACGGTGGCCATGGGCAAGCCGGTCTTCGGGATCTGCCGGGGGATGCAGGTGCTGAATGTCGCCTTTGGCGGCGACATGATCCAGGACATCCCGACGGCCTTCCCGGCATATCCGATCCACTTCGGCGATATGCAGCACCGCCCGGCACCCTGGCACAAGGCAGTGCTGGAGCCGGACAGCCGCATGGCCCGCGTGTTCGGCAAGGTGGAGATCGGCGTGAACTCCTTCCACCATCAGGCGCTGGGCCGCGTGGCAGAGGGCTTCCGGGTCACGGCGAGGTCTCCCGAAGGGATCGTCGAGGCGATCGAGCGGGAGGACGCGCCCATCTGGGGTGTGCAGTTCCACCCGGAAAACATGGCGCAGGAGGATCCGGCCTTTTTGGAGCTCTTCCGCTCCTTTGTGGCGGATTGCCAATGCGTCAAGTAACCGGAAATAAGAGAAAATCCCCATCGCAAAGGCGGTGGGGATTTTTGCTTTTAGAGGGGGCACTCGGTCGGGTAGGCGTCGGTGACGAGCAGGTGCTCGAGCCCGTATTTTTGGCAGGCGGCCAGTGTTTCCGCGTTTTCCTGGATCAGGTCGGTGGGAGAGAGGGCGGAATCGTCCACCCGCTGCTCGATCGTGTTGGCATAGTCGCGGATGGCGTCAAAATGCGCGCGGATGTACCCTTCCGAGAGGATCAGGCAGAAGAAGCGGATGTCGCGGAGGTATTCCTCTGAAAAGTCCTCCTGCCAGGTGAAGGGGATGTAGCAGCCCTCGACGATGAGGTTCTGCCGGTTCTCGATCGCGGTCTTGACGATCTCCCGCACAATCGGCCAGAGATACGCCGTGAGCTTTGCATCGTCCGCCGGTGTCAGAGAAGTCTGACCGCTGCGGATCAACCCCATTTTCAGGTGATCGATGGACAGATAGGGGAAATGGTACTTTTCAAGCAGCTGCTGCGCCAAGTGGGTCTTTCCCGTGTGGGTGCCGCCGGCAATCAAATAAATCATGGGTGCACACTCCCTTCGATAGATTACTTTCAGTATACGCCGCGCGCGGGCAAAAGGCAAACGGGAAAAGCCTTGCCGAAGCAAAATGGGCAGAGTATAATGGTGAAAATGTCGAATGGAGAGTAAACATATGCAGAAAAAACACATGCGCGGGGACCTGCTCCTGCTCTTGACGGCGGTCATCTGGGGCAGCGCCTTTGTCGCGCAGAGCGTGGGCATGGACTATATCGGCCCGTTTACCTATCAGACGATCCGCTCCTTCCTCGGGGCGATCACGCTTTTGCCGGTGATTTGGGCGGCCAATCGGCGGCAGAAGCGGGCGGGGACCTACCGGCCGATGACGGGGGCGGGAAGGAAACAACTTTGGCTGGCAGGGCTTTGCTGTGGCCTGGCGCTGGGCGTGGCCAGCATGTTCCAGCAGGTCGGCGTGCAGTACACGACGGTTGGCAAGGCAGGGTTCATCACGGCGATGTATATCCTGATCGTCCCGGTGCTGGGGCTGTTCTTTGGCAAGAAGGTGCCGCTGCGCACCTGGGGCTGCATCGCGCTTGCGGCGGCGGGGCTATATTTGCTGTGTATGCAGGACAAGCTCTCGCTCTCGATGGGCGACGGCTTTGTGGGGCTGTGCGCGCTGGGCTTTTCCGTGCATATCCTGGTGGTCGACCACTTCGCGGGCAAGGTGGACGGTCTGCGCCTTTCCTGCATCCAGTTCTTTGTGGCGGGATTGACCTCGCTCGTGCCCATGCTGCTCTGCGAACGGCCGCTGGATATGGGAAACATCCTCGCG
The DNA here is from genome assembly GCA_934555865.1 of uncultured Christensenellaceae bacterium. Taxonomy (GTDB): domain Bacteria; phylum Bacillota; class Clostridia; order Christensenellales; family Christensenellaceae; genus QANA01. The sequence goes on from CAKTFI010000001.1 coordinate 27,160, forward strand.
GCCTGGGCGCCGCTCCTCTACGGCGGGGTGCTGTCCAGCGGGGTGGGATACACCTTGCAGGTGCTGGGGCAGAAGGACACCAAACCGGCGGTGGCCTCGCTTCTTATGAGCCTGGAGTCCGTGTTCGCCGTGCTGGCGGGGATCGTGCTGCTGCATCAGGTGCCCTCGGCGCGTGAGGCGATCGGGTGCGTGCTGATGTTCGCGGCCATCATCCTGGCACAGCTGCCGGGCAAGGCGATAGAGGGCTAAAACGACACATCCTTCGGGTGAGGGGTGAGGGAAAGCTTTCCGCCTTCTCGCCCGGCGGGTTCTATGCATAGACACATCCGCGCGGGGCAAGGAAGGTCGGTGGTAAAAGGCGCACCTGTGCGAAGGGATACTGCCCCCTTCGCCTGTCGCGGAAATGCCGAAGGGTGTTCCCGCAAAGTTGGCGGGAATTGCCCGTTCCCTCTGCAAGGAGGCGGGAGCAGGGTGCGGCCTCTGAGCGCAGTGCAAGCGGAACATAAAAACACAAAGAAACGCACAAAACCCCCTATCCGACCGGACAGGGGGTTTTTGCATAGCGAAAGTTTTCGCGATTACTTCTTGGGGGCGAAAGCCTTGCCCAGGAGGATAATGACCGCATAGAGGACGAGCATGACGGCGAAGATGCCGACCATGCCGCTCAGCATGATGGTCAGAGAATCCAGGAATGCAGAAAAATTGATGGACATGTGTTGCCTCCTTCCCTTACAGCCCAAGTGCCGCGCTGACGAGCGTCATGACCAGCCCGCCGGCGATGACCGAACCAACCTGCCCGGCGACATTCGCGCCCGCTGCATGCATGAGCAGGAAGTTGCCCGGGTCCTCGTCGCGGCCCATCTTGTGGACGACGCGGGACGCCATTGGGAAGGCGGAAATGCCCGCCGCACCGATCATCGGGTTGATCTTGTTCTTGCTGAACAGGTTGAGTAGCTTTGCAAAGAACACGCCGCCGATTGTGTCAAAGATGAAGGAGATGAGGCCCAGCGCGAAGATGAGCAGCGTCTCCCAGCACAGGAAGGTCTCGGCCTTCATGTTGACCGCAACGGTGATCCCGAGGAAGATGGTGATCAGGTTCGCGAGGACATTCTGCGCCGTTTCGGACAGCGAGCGGAGCACACCGCATTCGCGGATCAGGTTGCCGAACATCAAGAAGCCGACCAGCGAGACGGACTTCGGGGCGACGAATCCGGCAATCATGGTGACGATGATCGGGAACAGGATGCGCACGGCCGGGGAAATGTCCTTCTGTTCATACTTCATGCGAATCATGCGTTCCTTCTTGGTGGTAATCATCTTGATAACCGGCGGCTGGATCATGGGGACGAGCGCCATATACGAATATGCCGCCACGGTGATCGCGGCCGAGTAGTTGGAATGGAAATAGTTCGCCACGAAGATAGAGGTCGGGCCGTCCGCCGCACCAATGATGCCGATGGAGGCGGCGTCTACCAGCTCAAACCCGAACAGGCGCGCCATACTCAGCGTGAAGAAGATGCCGAACTGCGCCGCCGCCCCGAAGAGCAGCATTTTGGGGTTGGAGAGCAGCGGGCCGAAGTCGATCATGGCACCGATGCCAATAAAAAGGAGGAGCGGGAACAGCTCGTTGGCGATGCCGGCGTCAAACAGGACGCTCAGGGCGCCCTCCTCCGTCCCTTGCGTAATCGCGCCGGACATGGGCAGGTTGACAAGGATGACACCAAAGCCCATGGGCAACAGCAGCGAGGGCTCCATTTCCTTTTTGATGGCCAAGTAGATGAGAATTGCACCGATAATCCACATGACGGCCATCTGCCAGGTGATGTTGGTCACATTTTCAAACAATGCGACCATGTTGGTCAAAAATTTTTCCATCGTTCAAAATCCTTTGTGTGAAAGTTTTCGTTTCTATTGTAATTCATGCACAGAAAATTTACAAGCCGTTTTGCTGGGAAGCGGCGAGGCACAAAAAAGAGGAGGCAGTTGCCTCCTCTCGGATCGCAAAGATTACTTTTCGATCAGGTCGACGACCTTGCCGGAAATGCCCTTATCCACCGGCGTCCAAGCCTTGCCCTTGCCGCCGAACAGTTCGATGTAGTAGCCGATCTGTTCCTTGATGCCGGAAATGATGGCCGGCCAGATCATGCCTGCGCGCGGCATTTCCTTGACCTTCTTGACAGCAGCCTTAGCCAGGTCGGTGTAGATGTTGACCTTGTTGATGCCCAGCGTGCAGGCTTTGGCCAGGTTTTCGTCGCCAGAGCCAGAGCCGCCGTGCAGCACGAGCGGGAAGTCCTGTCCAACCGCTTCCTTGATAGCGACGAGACGCTCAAAGTCGATGTGCGGCGTGCCGACATATTCGCCATGTGCCGTGCCGACGGCGACAGCCAGCATGTCGATGCCCGTTTCTTCGATGTACTTCTTGGCTTCCTGGGGATCCGTCAATGCCTGCTTGCCGTCTACTGCATAGTTGTCGCCCTGACCAACATGGCCAAGCTCTGCTTCGACGCTAACACCCGTGGCGTGTGCGACCTTGACGAGTTCCTTGACCTGTGCCACATTGTCCTCATAGGGGAGGCTAGAACGGTCCACCATGATGGAGGTGAAGCCGGCGGCAATCGCGTCAATCGCGTGTTCATAGGTTGCGCCGTGGTCCAGGTTGATGGCAACCGGGACATTGGATTTATCCGCCAGAATCGTCAGATAGCTGCCCAGGAACTTGATGTCCGGCGTCGCGCCGTGCGCGACATCCAGAATGATCGGAGCGTGAAGCTCTTCCGCGATTTCGATGACCGCGCGCGCGTCAAGCTCGCTGCATACATTCGGAGCAACAACGCCATAGTTTTCCTTGCTTGCGCGATCGAGAATTTCTTTCATAGATACTAACATACGATTTACCTCTTTTCATCCTTTCAAGATAAATATAGGAAAAAAGGACAGAGCCCTTTCCATTCAACTCAACAAATTCATTATAGCAAACAAACACCCAGGAAACAAGCAAAAGTTTGCTTACCGGGTCGGATATCTGCTGTAGATCTCGGCCAGTAGCGCGGTGGCCTCCTCGTATTGATTGTTGGCATATTTGAAGAGGTTTGGTTCCTTCGTGATGTAGAAACCGAACTTTTCATACAGTCTGACGGCGCGATGGCTCCAGGTCTGCGTATGCAGATAGATCTTGCGGTCCCCCTCGATCTCGGCCGAGAGCTCCAACAAGCGGCTCAACAGCGCCTTGCTGAGACCGAGCCCTTGATAGTCCGGCTTGACGGCGACATAGCTCACCCACGGGTCGCGGCGCTTGCCGGAATATTCCCACCAGATGGTCGCGGTGGCGATCTTTTCGCCTGCCGGGTTCTGGATGAATAGACAGCGGCGCGCGACCTCCTGCGGCGCATAGAGGAAACGGTTTTGGAAATGTACGAGCGCATCCACCCCGCGCGGGAATTCCAGGACGGATGCTTCGATTTCCGCCCATTCCTTTTCGTCGCCGGGCGCGAACATCGCGAAAGAATAGCCCTCCGGTAGCGCGTGCTGCGGGATCGGCGTGCCCGCCGGGCGGCACATCAGGATATTCAGAAACGGAACGCTCTTGTCAAGCATGGCATACATACCTCCAAGGGAATTGAAAGACAGCGCTTTCTATCGAAAGGATAAACAAAAAAGCAGCAGGCGAAACCTACTGCTTTTTGCTGTTAGAAGATGCGGTAGGCGCAGATCCAACGGGTATCCCAATAGGTGCCGTAGGAGGTGCGTTTGACGACCTTGCCCTTGCTTGTCGAAGCGTCGATCATCATGCTGTTGCTGACGGCGATGCCGACATGCCCCCTAAAGACCAGGATGTCGCCCGCCTTGACTTCGCTGCGGCTGTTGATGCGCTGATACTTGCCGCAATTGCGCCATCCGGCCGAGGTCATATAGCCCTGCTTAACGCCGGCATTGTTGAGGCACCAGTACACAAGGCCGGAGCAGTCGAATTGGTTCGGGCCCTTGGCGCCCAGCACATACTTGCACCCGAGGCGCGATTCCGCCGCGGCGATGAGCGCCGAGACGCTGCCGGGGCCGGTGTAGCTGTAGCTTCCGCCGCCGGAGGAACTGCCGGAATTGTTGTTCTTGTTGCCGCTGTTATTCTTGTTCGAATTGTTCTTGTTGCTGTTGTTCTTGTTGCTGTTGTTCTTGTTGGGGCTCGGCGCGGGCGCCTTGACGGCGGAGTCCGAGAACAGCTTGTGGTTGGTCGATGCGCCGAATTTCCCGTCGGCGGACAGGCCATTGCGCTGCTGGAAGGACTTGAGCGCGGACACCGTGCTTTCCCCGAAATACCCCGTGGCGCTGCGCAGATAGCCGAGCGCGACCAGGCGTTCCTGGATGCGGGTGACATCGCTGCCGCTGTCGCCCAGGCCGATGCTGTTTGCCTGCACATTGTCCGAGAGCAGGAGCTCCTTGGTCGCCGTGCCGAGATACCCGTCCGAGATCAGGCCGTTGCGTTCCTGGAAGCGCTTGACGGCGCTTACCGTGTCCTTGCCGTACTTGCCGTCCGGGGTCGTCGTGAGGTATCCGAGGTCGTACAGACGCTGCTGCAGCGACAGGATCTCGCCGCTCTCCTCGCCGACATAGAAGGCGTAGGCGTTGACATCCTCGGAGTACAGCGCCTCGCGCGTCTTCTGCCCGATCGTGCCGTCGACGGACAGGGCGTTGCGCTGCTGGAACTTCTTGACGGCGGCGGTCGTCGCCGCGTCAAAGATGCCGTTGGCTTCCTTCAGGTATCCGAGTTCGACAAGACGCGCCTGCAAATCGGCGACATCGTTACCTTCTGCGCCTTCCGAGACGGCATACGGCTTTGCCTTGTCCGAAAAAAGTAGGTCGAAGGTCTCGTAATCCGCGACACCTGTCATCTCGAGGCCATGCGTGCGCTGGAAGCGCTTCACCGCCTCGACCATCTCGTCGCCGTAGTAATTGGAAGGTTCGTCATCGTCCATATAGGAAAGCGCCATCAGGCGTTCCTGCATCTGCGCGACGACCGGGTTGACAAAGCCGGGGTCGGCGGAATAGATCTTCGCCGGTTCGGCGGCCTCCACCGCCGCAGCGGACAGCACGCCCGCGCTGTTGATGTGCAGCGAATCGTCCGTCCCCGCGGAAGCGGAGTGGAAGGGGATGCACAGCGCGATGCACACCGGCGTCATGACGAGCAGCAGGCAGGCTGTGAGCACATAGAGCAGACGGTGCTTGCCGAGGCTCGCGTAATACTGCGACGCGCTGTGCGCGGCAGACTGCAATGCCTGCGGCGCGGCCCAGGTGTGCACCTTGCAGCCGGAAGCGCGGCCCCGTTTGCCGGACAGCTTGGAAAGCCCGGTCGAGACAGCCTGTTTTATGGTGTTGCAAAAGTTTTGAAGTTTCTGTTTCATACGCTCTCTGATTTCCTTGATTTGTTGCCAGGAACAAGGCAATTATACGCCAATCGTGCAAAATTGTATATGCGCGCCCCAAAAAGTTTACATTTTCCGGGCAAACTTCGGTTTTGTTCAGAAATTTATGGGTACGCCGGTCATGTACATGGTGAAGGTACCGGTGGCGAGCAGGGCGCCGTTTTCGGAGGATACCTGCAGGTTGCACACGCAGATCCGCCGCCCGCGGCGCACGGGCGTGGCGCGGCCCAGGATCCTCCCGCCCGTGGCCCCGCGCAGGTACTGGATGCTGGCGTCCAGCGTGACGCATTGCTCGCCGTTTGCGGAGGCGCAGAGCCCGGCGGCGACATCGCAGAGCGAGAAATATGCGCCCCCGTGCAGATGGCCCATATAGTTCTGCTTGTCCGCACCGGCGTCCATCTCCGCCTCGACGAGGTCCGGCCGGAGCGTGCGCACCCGGATGCCGAGCGCGCGGCTGAAGGCATCTGTCTTATGAAACTGTTCCAAAAAGGCTTGTGTATCCATAGGGAACCCTCCCGAAAATTCATTTTTCCCATAAGAATAGCACAGCGGAGGAAAAAAGTAAAATGCAGGGAACTCTTTTTTCGGGGCAGGATATTGTAGTATAATAGGGACGAAAAGAACGCACAGAGGAAAAAACGCGATGAACAAACTGGAACGGACGACGCCCGCAGCGGCGGGGATCGATGCAAAACGGATGGAGGCAGCGCTTAAAAAGCTAGCGGCGCCGCGCTATGGCGCGCATGCCCTATTGGTGCTAAAGGGCGGCAAGGTCGTGGCTGAGCGGTACCGGGAACCGTACCGGGCGGGCAAGCTGCACAGCCTGTTTTCGGTGAGTAAGAGCTTTACGGCTGCGGCCATCGGCTTTGCCGAACAGGAGGGCCTACTGCGTCTAGAGGACTTCGTGACGGACTATTTCCCGGAATACCTCCCCGCGCAGCCCTGCGAAAACATGCGGAAGCTGCGCATTTGGCACCTATTGACACTGTCGGCGGGATTTGACGCTGCGCCGGACGATTTCAAACGCAGATACCCGGGCGCAGTGGTCAACGACTTCCCCTATTCCTATGCGAATTTCCAATTTTCGGATACGGTCGATTGGGCAAAGGACTTCCTGCGCAGCTATGTCGCGGAGGAACCGGGGCAAAGGTTTCTCTATTCCAGCGCCTGCACCTATATGCTCTCGGCCATTTTGCAGAAGGCGGCGGGGCAGAGTTTGGAGGAATACCTCGCCCCGCGCTTGTTTGCGCCGCTCGGGTTTTCCCGCGTATCGTGGCAGAAATGCAGCCAGGGCCGTAATGTGGGCGGATGGGGCATGAGCCTCTCGGCGGAGGACCTGGCCAAATTCGCGCAGTTCCTGCTGCAAAAGGGCGTCTGGGAAGGCAAGCAGCTTCTGAGCGCGGACTATATCGCGCGCATGACCTCGCCGCAGATCGCCATCGGCAACCGGTCGGCCAAGTGGGAAAAGCACTTCGGGTATCAGGTGTGGATCCTGGGGGAGGACGGCGACTACGCCGGGATCGGCGCGTTTGGGCAGATGTATGTTGTGTTCCCGGCGCAGGACGCCGTGTTTGTCATGCTGGGCGGGAGCCGCGCCTATATGCGGGCGCTGGATGTGCTGCTCGGGGACCTGAAGGAAGCGTTGCGCGGCGGAGATGCAGCGGAAGCCGTGTCTTCTTCGGCGGCGGGGGAACTGCCGCAGCTGTACCTGCCGGACGGCGTGAGCTCCTGGGATATGCCGTTGGCGCAGCAGTTTTCGGGCAAAAAATATGCCTTTTCACCCAACCTGTTCGGGATCACGGGCATGCAGTTCCAATTCGGTGCGGAGGATTCCCTCCGGTTGGAGGTCGCGGGCGAGTCGACGGAATTGAAGATTGGCGCGGGGTATTGGGAATACGGAAAAACAGCGGTGCGGGAAACGCCGCAGACCGACACACATACGCAACTCCTGTTTTCCCGGGTCGCCTGCGCCGGTGCGTGGGAGGGTGAGGTATATCACCTTGTTCTGGTGTTCTACGAGACCTGCTATGTGCTAGAGCTGTTCTGCACCTTCCATAATCACGGACTCTCCGTACGCACACGGCGCAATGTGGGATTTGTGGCGGAAGCAGACACGATGTTGCTGGGCATGCGGGTATAAGGAACCGCATATTCGAGCAAAAGAAAAGGCCGGCGAATGCCGGCCGAGACAAATTTGCCATGCTTGTCAACACGCGATCCGGATTTACCCGCGATCGGAGCCTATAGGGAAATGAATACTCATCATACAGTTAACGAGAAAGTGCAAAATTCCTTCCGCCTGCGGAAAAGACCTATGCGCGCCCGATGGACGCCGATGCATATCGCACAGAAGCACAGCCGGCAGCGGGAAAAAGTCAAAAAACGCTGCCCCATATCGCCATGTCCCCGTGAGAGGGAATTTTATTTATTCGCCGAAAGTCCACGCAGCCTCCGCGTGGGAGCAACATTCCTCTTCGGCCACAGCTTCCTGCTGCATGGGACTCACCCCTTTCTAAAAAGTCAGAGAATAAAAGAGTTAAGAATATATCGCTGGGGGATGGTAACGGCCCCTTGCTCTATGCTTATATATTCGGCGCGGAGGGCGGAAATCCTTCCCGAAAGGCAAAACTTTTTGCGAAATCGGTGAAAAGTTAGGCGGGAGATATGATATAATGGAAAAGAAATTTATGGGAATCCAATTTTTGGGGAGAAAAAACAGTTTATGATAGAATTGAAGGAATTCACGTTGGACCTGAAGGAACGATACGAACAGATGCTGGGGGGCATCCCCACTTCGTTTTACCGTTTCAGCAACATCTATATGGCGAAGGACTGTTCGCACCTGCGCTATGCGGAGATCGACGGCGCATTTTGTGTCGTCGCGCTGCCGCCGACCTCGCCAGAGGACGCGTATGGCTTTTTCCCACTGAATGCGGAGGAGTCCAAGCTGCGCCATGCGTTTTTGACGCTGCGCAAGGAACTCGGCATCGAGCGGTTCTATGTGCCGTCGGAGGTGCTGCCGCAGGTGGAGGCCGAATGCCCGGAGATGTTCGACATGGAGGCTTCCCGCGGGGACTTTGACTATGTGTACCGCACGCAGGACCTCATCGAATTGCCCGGGAAAAAGTACCACGGCAAGCGCAATCACCTCTCCAAATTCACCTCGACCTATGATTATGAATATGTGCCGCTCGACGGGCAAAATTTTTCGCAGTGTCAGCCGATGATGGACGCCTGGTTTGCCGCGCACACGGATGTCAATACGCCGTTTTTTGACGAGGAGCAGGTCATCCACACCCTGATGGATAATTTCGACGCCCTCGGGCTGCGGGCCGGGGCGCTGCGCGTGAACGGGGAGATCTGCGCGTTCTCCATCGGCGAATTGACCGCGCCGGACACCGCGCACATCATCATCGAAAAGGCGGATGTCCGCTATAACGGCGCGTACACGGCGATCAATCAGGAATTTTTGAAAAACGCCTGGGCGGAAACGCGCCTTGTCAACCGCGAGGAGGACATGGGGCACGAGGGCCTACGCAAGGCGAAGGAATCCTACCACCCGGTGCACTTCAACGAGGTATACAAACTGAGCTTCAAAAACTGAGTAGGATGCGGACTGCCGGCCCTGGGCCGGCAGTTTTTTTGCATAGCGCGGGAAAAATCTGCCAATACTAACGGAAAAGATTGGAAAGGCAGATCGAAAAATGCGAAGAATTTGCGGAATGCTGTTGGTGCTTTGTTTGCTGCTGCCGCCGTTGGCGAATGCGATCGACCCCCTGCGGCTGCATGTGATCGCGAACAGCGACTCCCCGGCGGATCAGCGGGTGAAATTGGCGGTACGCGACCAGATCCTTGCAGAGCATGGCGAGGACTTCCGGGCGTGTAAGAACAAGGCTGCGGCCGAAGAGGCAGCCCGGCGGGAAGCAGAGGCGCTGCGGGAAACGGCGGATGCCGTTTTGCGGGCAGAGGGCGTTTCCTATCGGGCGACGGTGGAGGTAACGGAGGCCGCCTTTCCGGACAAGCAATACGAAGGCCTTGTGTATCCGGCGGGAGACTACGACGCAGTGCGGGTCGTGCTGGGCGAGGGCGCGGGCGCAAACTGGTGGTGCGTGATGTTCCCGCCACTCTGCCTCCTGTCGGACGAGGGGGCGGGGGAAGAGGTGGAATATACCTCACTGCTGCTCGAATGGTTAGGGCAGTTGTTCCAATGGGAATGAAAGATTGAAAATTGAAAAAATTCGTAAAAAAAGAAGATTTCGGGAAAGAAATACTTGCAAAAACGGAAAAGGTAGTATACTATTGTACAAATAAAAATGAAACGGAAATCATAGGAAACAATGGAGAATGTTGTCATCAATGTAGTAGGCAGCCTGACGCGGTGGGGCCAGACGGAGGAGACGGAATTCTTCACCCGGGGCACCGTGGAAATGCAGGATGAACAAACAGTTCTTTCATACCTCGGAACGGGCGGAGAGGACGACCGGATGGAGATCACGCTGTCCGGCGGGGAAGTCACGCTGAAAAAGCCGGAATCCCGAACCGGCGACGCGGCGATCGTGGTACTGCGGGAAAAGCAGGCGTACTCCAGCTTCTATCACACGCCGGTGGGGGTCGTGGCCGTGCAGGTCTACCCGACGCTGGTGCATGTGCAAAAGGAAGCGGAACAGGGAAAGATCGAACTCGAATATATCACGAGCATTGCAGATACGCAGGCAGTCAACCGGCTGCGGGTGGAATATGCCCGGCGATACAGGGATATACAGAAAATGAAACGGGGAGGAGAAAACAATGGTCATTGAATGGATTGCACATGCTTGCTTTCGGGTAACGCTGGAGGACGGGAGATGTCTTGTATTTGACCCATTTTGCAATATTGGTTATCAGATGCCGAAGATCCGGGCGGACCTGGTGACGGTGAGCCACGGGCATTTTGATCATAACGCGGTGGAGGCGCTTGCGGGGGATTTCCGGGTGTTCGACAAGGCCGGAGACTATGCGGCGGATGGCGTGGAGATCCGGGGGATCCCGAGCTTTCACGACGACGCGCACGGCGAAAAGCGCGGCGGGAACCTGATCTTTCAGGTGCGGGCCGAGGGGCTCACGCTCACCCATCTGGGCGACCTTGGGCATCTGCCGGACGAGGCGCTCTATGAAAAGCTTGCGGGGACGGATGTGCTCATGATCCCGATCGGCGGGAACTATACGATCGACGCGGCGCAGGCCTTTGAGATCTGCCGCCGGGTGGAACCGAACATCATCCTGCCCATGCACTATAAGACGCCGGGACTCACGGTGGATGTCGCGCGGCGGCACCTGTTTGAAGAAGCCGTGAAGGGGCATTTCGACTGCTCGCAGCTCGGCAAGAGCGAATTTTCCTATGTCGCGGCGGACAAGAAGAAGCGGACGCGCGTGATCTGGATGGATCCGTCGGCGCAGCAGGAAGTGTAAAGAAAACCGGAGAGCGTTCTCCGGTTTTTTTGTGCGGTTTTTAGGAACTTTCCGCGAAAAAGCGAACATTCCTTGACAATTCCCCGGGGATTCTCCATAATAGAGGCAATTCGTTTTATTTTTGTTTTCTTTCCAAAGAAAGTCCGGCGCGTCCGGACCGATCTGTCATCGCCCGAGGCGGGCGGAATACACGAAAACCCTATTCGAAAATCCAGTGAACGGAGAATGATATGGAAGTGGAGAACCTTTCCAAGAAAACCCTGGCTGATCTGCGCGAGATCGCCAAGATGGCGGGGATAAAGTCTGTCACCGTCTACCGCAAGGACCAGCTGCTGCAAAAGCTGATGGCCTTGCAGGCGGCGCAGGAGCAGGCCCCGACACAGCCGGAGGAGGCGGCTCGCCCGGCGGGTGCGCCCCGGGAGGCGGAGGCCCCCAGGGAGGAAGCGCGGCCCGCGCGCGGAGAGCGGCATGCGCGGCAGCGGCAGGAGGCCCGGAGCGAGGCGGACGGCGAGGCAGAGGGTATCCTGGAGATCCACCCGGACGGATATGGCTTCCTGCGCAAGGAAAACTATCTGCCCGGCAGCAAGGATGTCTATGTGTCCATGATGCAGATCCGCAAGCTGGGGCTGCGGCCGGGCGACAAGATCTCCGGCAAGACGCGCTCGCCCAAGGAGGCGGACCGCCTGCTGGCCATGCTGTATGTGGACACGATCAACGGCTTTCCGGTGCGGCAGTGCTTTCACCGGCCGAATTTTGACGATCTGACGCCGATCTTCCCGGAGGAGCGCTATACGCTGGAGCGCGCGGGCGAGGACGGCGACCTGTCCATCCGCCTCATCGACCTGGCGGCGCCGATCGGCCGGGGACAGCGCGGGCTCATCGTCGCGCCGCCCAAAGCGGGCAAGACGACGATCTTAAAAAAGATCGCCAACCGCATCACGGAAAACTACCCGGACACGGAGCTGTTGGTGCTGCTCATCGACGAGCGCCCGGAGGAAGTGACGGATATGCAGCGCTCGATCCGGGGGGATGTCATCTATTCGACCTTTGACGAGCGCCCGGAAAACCACACCCGCGTGTCCGAGATGGTCATCGAGCGGGCCAAGCGGCTGGTCGAGCACGGCAAGGATGTCGTGATCCTCCTGGACAGCATCACGCGGCTGGTGCGGGCGTATAACCTGACGGTGCCGCCGTCGGGGCGGACGCTCTCGGGCGGGCTGGATCCGGCGGCGCTGTATAAGCCGAAGCGGTTTTTCGGCGCGGCGCGCAACATCGAGCACGGCGGCAGCCTCACGATCCTGGCGACGGCGCTTATAGAGACGGGCAGCCGGATGGACGATATCATCTTTGAGGAATTCAAGGGCACGGGGAATATGGAGCTGCATCTGGACCGGCGGCTGTCGGAAAAGCGGATCTTCCCGGCGCTCGACCTGGCAAAGTCCGGGACGCGCAGAGAAGAAAAGCTCCTAAGCCCGGAGGAGCTGGAGGGCGTGTGGGTCATGCGCCGCAGCCTGGCGGCCGGGGAATCGACCGAGGGGATCGAGGCGGTGCTCTCCATGCTTTCCCGGACGCGGAGCAACGCGGAATTTTTGAAATTGTTACAGGATGGGCAGCGCAGCCTGGAAAAGCAGGGCTACCGGATGAACAATTCTCGCCATTGAAGAAAAAATTCACAAAAATCCCTTGCATTGCCGAGGGTTTCTAGGTATACTATTTATGCTTACTATAAAAGGAAGAGGTGAATGCTAATGAAGCCTAATATACATCCTCAGTACGGAGAATGCGTTGTAAAGTGCGCATGCGGCGAAACCTTCGTGACCGGCTCCGTCAAGAAAGAGATGAAGGTCGATGTCTGCTCCAAGTGCCATCCGTTCTTTACGGGCAAACAGAAGCTCGTGGATACAGGTGGGCGTGTGGACCGTTTCAAGAAGAGATACGGAATCGATTAATGTATCAAAAAATAGACCGCCTGTCGGTCTGTTTTTTTATATACGAAAAATTGACGGAGAAAGGCGAACGATGAAGAAAAGTTCTGTGGGCGGGCAGGGCGTGATGGACGGCATCATGATGCGCTCGCCAAAAAAGAGCGCTCTCGCGGTCCGCAAGGCGGATGGGGAGATCGAATTAAAGGTCTGGGAAAATAAGCAGCATACCTCGGTGTTTTATAAGATTCCGGTCGTGCGGGGCGTGCTTTCGTTTATCGATATGATGGTGGGGGGTGTGCGCGTGCTCGCGGATTCGGCCAAGATGGCCGGCGCGGCAGAGGAGGATTATGCACCCTCGAAATTGGAACAGGCGATCGCCAAAAAGACGGGCAAGGCGGCGGAGGATGTCATGATCTTCTTCGCCGTGCTGGTGGCACTTGGGCTGGCGGTCGGGTTATTCTTCGTGCTGCCGACGCTGATCACCGGGCTGTTCCGGCGGGCAATTCAAAGCCGGTTTTTGATCAATCTCTTGGACGGCTGCATCCGGATCGTCATTTTTCTCGCCTATATTTTGGCGGTGTCCCTGCTCCCGGACATCAAGACGGTGTTTCGCTATCACGGGGCGGAACACAAGACGATCTTCTGCTATGAAAACGACCTGCCGCTCTGCGTGGAAAATGTGGCGCCGCAAAAGCGCCTGCACCCGCGCTGCGGGACGAGTTACCTGCTGCTCGTCATGGTGATCTCAACACTCGTCTATTCCTGCGTGCCAGTGGGTGATTCATTGCTGCTGCGCATGGGCGTGCGCATCCTGCTGCTCCCGCTGGTGGCCGGGGTGTCGTATGAGGTCTTGAAGCTGCTGGCCAAGGGTGATAGCCTGTTCGTGCGCATCCTGCGCTGGCCGGGGCTGCAATTGCAGCGCCTGACGACGGCGGAACCGGATGCAGGTATGATGGAGGTGGCGATTGTCGCCTTTGAGGCGGCACTCGGCGAAAAGTCGCCGGAAGAAGTGGAGGCGCTTCGCGTCCGCTATGCCCGGGGCGAAGCGGCGGCGCGGCAGGAAGCGCAGGAGCTCCATGCGCAGGCTTGAGGCGCTGCGCCTGTTTCGGGCGCGGCTGGAGAGCTTTGGCCTCCCGCCCGAGGAAGCGCAGGCCGAAGCGCGCTATGCGCTTGCTACTGTGCTGGATTGCTCGGTGGGGCAGCTGTACCTGGAGGGGCAGCGGGAGGTGAGCGCGTCCGCCGAAGCGCGCCTTGCCGAGATCCTGCGCCGCCGGGAACAAAAGGAACCGCTCGCCTATATCCTGGGCGAGCGTTCTTTTATGGGCCTTTCCTTCTTCGTGCGGTCGGGGGTGCTCATCCCGCGGCAGGAGACCGAGCTGCTGGTGGAGCAGGCGCTTCGAAAGATCCGCACGGAAGGGCTGCGGCGCGTGCTCGATCTGTGCACGGGTTCCGGCTGTATCGCGGTGAGCCTGGCCAAGCTCGGCGGGGCAGAGGTCTGCGCGTCGGACATCAGTCCGGAGGCGTTGGAGGTCGCACGCATCAATGCGCAGCGGCAGCAGGTTGAGGTCAGGTTTGTGCAAAGCGACCTGTTTGAAAACCTGCCGGAAAGATATGATCTCATCACGGCGAACCCGCCGTACATCACGCGGGCAGCCTATGCCGGCCTTGCGCCGGAGGTGAGGGACTATGAGCCCCGATTGGCCCTGCTGGGCGGGGAGGATGGACTAGATCTCTATCGCCGCATCGCCCGGGAGGCGCCCAGGCACCTGCGGGCGGGCGGATACCTGGCGCAGGAGATCGGATATGACCAGGCGGAGGCGGTCGAACGCCTCCTTTCGGCACAGGGATTTGCCGAGGTGCGCCTGGAGCGGGACTATGCCGGGCTGGACAGGATTCTCTGGGCGCGCTGGCTAGGGAACAGGAGCGAGGAAACGGATGTTTGAAAAATTGGAGGCGCTGAGGGCGCGATATGAGGAACTGTCCCGGCAGCTGGCAGACCCGGCGGTGATCGCCGATCAGGAAGTGTGGCGCAGGGGGATGCGTGAGCACGCGGAGCTGGAAGAAATCGTGCAGAACTACGAGGAGTATTTACGGCGCAGGCGCGAAATCGAGGAGCTGGAGGCATTGCTGCGCGAAGAGGCGGACGAGGAGCTGCGCGCCCTGGCGGCGGAGGAGCTGACGGAAGCCAAGGCGGCGCAGGCGGCGCTCACGGAAACGCTCAAGCGGCTGCTCATCCCGAAGGACCCGAACGACGAGAAAAATGTCATCCTGGAGATCCGCGCGGGGACGGGCGGCGAGGAGGCGGCGCTCTTTGGGGCGGATCTTTTGCGCATGTACACGCGCTATGCGGAACGGCACGGTTTTTCGATGGAGATGCTTTCCTCGAACTTTACGGAGCTGGGCGGCGTCAAGGAAGCGGTCCTCTGCGTCGCGGGCAAGAGCGCGTTTTCCCGGTTGAAGTATGAAAGCGGGGTGCACCGCGTGCAGCGCGTGCCCGAGACCGAGACGCAGGGGCGCATCCATACCTCGGCGGCGACGGTGGCGGTGCTGCCGGAGGCAGAGGAAGTGGATGTGCAGATCGCCCCGAACGACATCCGCATCGATGTGTTCCACGCGAGCGGGCACGGCGGGCAGTCCGTCAACACGACGGACTCTGCGGTACGCATCACGCACCTACCCACCGGCATGATCGTGACCTGCCAGGACGAAAAATCGCAGCTCAAGAACAAGGAAAAGGCGATGAAGGTGCTCTATAGCCGCCTGTATGATCTGACAAAGCAGGCGGCGGACGCCGAGCACGCGAAGAACCGTCGCGACCAGATCGGCAGCGGCGACCGCAGCGAGCGCATCCGCACCTATAATTTCCCGCAGGGGCGGGTGACGGATCACCGCATCGGGCTCACGATCTACCGGCTGGAAGCCTTTTTGGACGGCGACATGGACGAGATCATCGAGGCGCTCATCTATGCGGACAAGGAAGCGCAGCTTAGGGAAGTGCAGGAATAGACATGGAAACACAGGTATTTGATTTACGGACGCAATATGAAGCGGGCATGGCGGCGGCGAGCCGGGAATTGCAGCAGGGCGGCCTGGTGATCTTCCCGACCGAGACGGTCTATGGCATCGGCGCGGACGCGGAAAATGCAGACGCGGTGGCAAAGATCTATGAGGTCAAGGGGCGACCCTCCAACAACCCGCTCATCGCGCATATCTGGGATTTTGCGCAGGTAGAGCGGATCGCCCGAGACATTTCGCCGTTGGCGTGGAAGCTGATGCGCGCCTTTTGGCCGGGGCCGTTTACCATCGTGCTTCAGAGCAGCGGCCTGCTCCCGCCGGTGGTCTCAGGCGGGCTCCGGACGATCGCGGTGCGCATGCCCGAAAGCGAATATGCGCGGAACCTCCTGCGCCAAAGCGGCAAGATCGTCGTCGCACCCAGCGCGAACCTCTCCGGCAAGCCGAGCACGACGACGGCTGCGCAGTGCCTGGACGATTTTGCGGGCAAGGTGCCGGTGATCCTGGACGGCGGGCCGTGCCGCGTCGGGCTGGAATCGACGGTTTGCCAGGTGACGGCGGGCGTGCCCGTCATCCTGCGGCCGGGCGGGGTTACGGCGGAGATGATCCGCGCCGAGGCGGGCGCGGTGGAGGTCTCTCACGCGGTGCTGCACGGCGTCGCGCCGGGGGAAAACGCCCCCTCGCCGGGGATGATGTATAAGCACTATGCGCCCAAGGCCAGGGTCTGCATCGTGCAGGGCGGCGGAATGGCTATTGCAAACGCCGTCAAATCCATGTATGATAAAGGGGAAGAATTTTGCAGGATCCCCTGCATTTTCTGCACGGAGGAACGGGCCGGCCTGTATGGCGGCCGCCGCGTCCGCTCGCTCGGCAAAACGCCGGAGGAGGTGGCGAGTTCGCTGTTCGGCGCATTGCGCGAGGCGGACAAGGAGGGGATCGACGCAATCTATTTTGAAGGGATGGAGCATACAGGCATTGGCCTGGCCATTGCCAACCGCATGATCCGCGCAGCGGGGTTTGATGTGGTAGACGCCGGTAAGGAGGAAGAAGTTGAAAAACATATTGCTGGTATGCACCGGAAATACATGCCGAAGCCCGATGGCGGAAGCGATGCTGGATGAGGCGGTGAGCGACAGCGACCGATTACGGGGCGCAGTCAAGACCGAATCGGCCGGGACCTTCGCCTTTGACGGGAGCGAACCGGCGCCAAACGCCTGCAAGGTGATGCGTGAGCTGGGACTAAGCATCGACCGGCACCGCGCGCAGCAGGTGACGCAGGAGCTCGTGGACTGGGCGGATGTGGTGCTCACGATGGATACCTACGGCCTGGAGCAGATGCAGGTCATGTTCCCCGAGGCGGCGGACAAGATCCTGCCGCTGAAGCAGTTTGCCGAAGCGGGGACAGTTGAAAAAGCGGAAGAAGAGTATTATAATATCGACGACCCGTATGGGGAGGATCTGGATACCTACCGCGCCTGTGCGGCGGAGATCCGGTCGTGCATCCAAAAGCTGGTGCAAAAGCTGGAAGACGCACCGAGACTATAGAAAAAGAAAAAAGAGAGGGACGAGACATGAACATGAAGATTGCCATTGGCGCGGATCATGGCGGCGTAGAGCTGAAGAAGGAGATCATCGAATACTTCAAGGAAAAGGGCTATACCTATACGGATTACGGCACCTATACGACCGCGTCGGTTGACTATCCGGACATTGGGCTCAAAGTCGCGGAGGCGATCAAGAATAAAGAGGCGGACCGCGGGATCGTGATCTGCGGGACGGGCATCGGCATCGGCATTTCGGCCAACAAGGTGCCGGGCATCCGCTGCGCCATGCTGTCGGATGTGTACAGCGCGCAGATGACCCGCGAGCATAACGATGCGAACATGATGGCGCTCGGCGGCCGGACGATCGGCCCGGGCCTGGCGGTGATGATTGTGGACAAGTTCCTGAATACGGACTTCTCCTATGAACAGCGGCATCAGCGCCGGATCGACAAGATTACAGAAATCGAAAAGAAGTATAATAAATAAATACAAAAGGTGAGGGAAACGGCAATGAGCGAACTGCATGTAATAAACCACCCGATGATTCAGCATAAACTTACGCTTATGCGCAAGGAAGAGACGAGTAGCAAGGATTTCCGGGAGCTGCTGGACGAGATCGCCATGTTCATGGCGTATGAAGTGACGCGCGATCTGCCACTCATGGATGTGGAGATCCAGACGCCGATCTGCAAGACGACGCAGAAGATGATCGCGGGCAAGGCGCTCGTCATTGTGCCCATCCTGCGCGCCGGCATCGGCATGGTCAACGGGCTGCACCGCCTGGTCCCGGCGGCAAAGGTCGGGCATATCGGCCTGTACCGGGACCCCGAGACGCATAAGCCGGTGGAATACTATTGCAAGCTCCCGCAGGGCATCGAAAACCGCGAACTCATCGTGGTCGACCCGATGCTGGCGACGGGCGGCAGCGCGATCGATGCGATCTCGCTCATCAAGCAGCGCGGCGGCAAGAACATCAAGTTCATGTGCCTGGTGTCCGCGCCGGAGGGCATCCGCGCATTGCAGGAGGCGCACCCGGATGTCGATATCTATACGGCGGCGGTGGATGAAAAGCTCAACGAGCACGCTTACATCGTGCCCGGCCTCGGCGACGCCGGCGACCGCATCTTCGGCACCCTCTAAAAAGAATAAGAAAAGCGCCTTTTCCCTCGCGGAGGGGCGCTTTTTTCGTGCCGTCCGCGCGGAAAATGTTACGATTTTTTGAAAACGCGGGAAGTGGTTGCAGACCACGGAAAAGTGCGGTATAATAAAAAAGCCGTACTAGGCGGGGAGTTAGCGGTGCCCTGTACTCGCAATCCGCTATAGCGAGGCGGAATCCCCGGCCGCGGGCTGCCCTGGGCAGTGTATGGAACCGGTAAGTAGTGTTGAGGGGTGGATCCTGTGCAATAAGACGCCATGAACCCTGTCAGATCCTGACGGAAGCAGCAGTAAGTGGATTGTCTTGTGTGCCGCAGAGCCATCTGCCCTGAGCTGGCTGCCGGCATCCCTGCTGCACAGACAGCACAACGCCGGGTGTACGGTTTTTTAAGCAAACAAAAACAGAGCAGAAATGCTCTGTTTTTATTTTGCGAATTTTGCGGATTTCCTGATTGGATGGTCGCCTGTTGGGCTTCCAAGTGCTACATCTATCATGCGGAAACTTTTCCAAAAACGAGAAAGGCTCGACTTGATACCTGACAGAACGCGGAGCGGTAAAAGAGGATCATCTCCTCTATGAAGTATTCGTTGAATAGAGCGGAGCGCCGTGGAGGCCGGGGCCTTGGTGCGTCGCCTTTGGCATGTGCCCAAGGGAAATCTATTTTCCGCGTGGCAAGGATGCCGGGCAATCACTCGTCTTCGTCCTCTGGCTCGCCGACATCGATTGTGTCCCAATCGATCTCCTCTCCCTCTTCCGTTGCTTCCTGGAGCAGTGTCTGCGCCCGATCAAAGTCGGACTCTCTGACCTGAATATGGATGAGCTGAGAAGCCGTGTCGCCCAGGATGGAGGACACGCCGCCCTCCGGGAAGTCCAGGAGGTAGGGGATCTGTTCCGCGTCCAAAATGGCGCAGAGAAGGTCCTTCTCGGGGACGCTGCACGCGGTCGCCACCATCTTGAGGTCCAGCGGCCCGGTGTAATACTGCCCGGCGTCGCGCCGTTTCACCTTGGTGCCGCAATCGGGGCAGCGTTTCAGATCGGCATCAAAAATGCATCCGCAATACGAACATTTCAAATGATTCATATCCATCCTCCCAACCTGGTTTGTGGAAATTTCTGTTCGTATTATACGCGAAAAGGAAGTTTACCGCAAGGGAGAAGGCGGATACTTTACAAAACAGAAAAAGAAGGGACTATTTTTCGAAAATCTTTTTTTGTTCAACTTGACTAGGAGAATGTAATTCTTGTATTGGCATCTTTAATAAAGAACGGATATATGGGATTTCTATTGCAATGGCAGAGTATAGTTTTTAAACTCTAAGGAAGGATTATAAGAGCATAAATCGGTAAGGTAGGCTGAAGATAAACGACATTTTTACAAAAGCGTATATGATTTTATGATTGCTGGCAAAAATAGGGGAAGAACGATTGACTTGGTTAATGAAAATGAGGCCGCTATATCTAATATCCCCACAAGAATAACCTCTTGGCATGCCAAACAGGGGAAAAGGAGAGGCGCATCCATTGGTTAGGCGCCTAGTGGAATAAAAAGATATACAATAGCGTTGGAATTGCACCTCAAAGCCATCTCAAATTTATATAATAATTATATAAAAAGAAAAACGAGTGAATAAGCTTATAAAGTCTGCGGGAGTTTTTTGCACAAAAGACGGACATATCATCCATCTTTTGTGCCTCAATCTACCTTTATTTCTTTTGGACGCCCAGCGCATCCGCCAGAATGTCTGATAGCTCAGTGATTACTCCTTTTCCAAAAAAGTTTTGAAGCTCTGCTATGTTTAACGCTTCAATAAATTTGGTACCTTTTGGAAGCAAGGTAATCGTCATATACTTTTCGATTCCTATATTAAAATCCTTTCTCGATTCTGCGAATATCTCAAAAGAGGCAAGGCCGGATGTTGCATAGCTGATATAGTAAAACGGTTTTTGAAATACTTGGGATATCTGTGTCCAAGAGGTGTCCTCAAACGGCCTTCCGTATTTTTCAAAAGTTTCTGCCCAGATTGCATCGAGTTTTTCAATGGTCAAATCGGGTGTTGTATATGAACGGTATTCGGCTTCATTTACAGCGAAGCCATCAAGAATGGCAGTCATCTTCTGAAAGATTGTTTGCGTGGCAAGCGCAGATCCGTATTTTTCATGATAATCTCCATAATAATCATAACAAAGCAGTTGGAGTCCCTGGGACATGATCTCTTCGATGTCATCCGTTCCTTTCGGACGGAAAGGATTACTTGCGGCAGTGTAGTAGGCGCGGTTGTAGTGTCCAAATTCATGGAGAACCGTTATATAATCGGAAACAGTATGACTCGGTGAGATGAAAATAAATGCGTCGTTATAACTATATATCTCCTGTGTAAAACAGGAGTTGAAAAGCTTTGTATCTGATTCATCTGCATCATATAGATTATTTTGCAGCAGGTGATCTAGAGATTCCTTAAGTTCAGGGGATATATTTTTGATGCAGTTCTTTAGCCTGGTGAACATCTCTTCTCCACTGTCGTGGTTTTCCTGATAGGCATCAAAAACGCTTCCATTATCCGTTATATAAGCCGTATATGCATTGTAAAGCGGGAGAAACTCGTTTATAATCTCATCTTCTATAACTTGGATATTCTCCGCCGTATAATCCCGTGCAAACACTTCAGCATAGGCATAGTCCACATAGCTATTATAACCGCACAGACGGGCGTACTCATTGTTGGCATTGACAAGCTCTAAATACAGCTCCTTGAGTGCCGCGCTGTCTGCGTTTTGAAAAATCAGAGTGTCATATTCCTGCTTAAGCTCGTTGATTTTATTTTTTAGAGTCTTTTGCTCCTCCGAGAGAATACGACCACCAGCTGCAAAGGTATCCGCGCACCAGTCTCCGACATGGGAACGGAAGGCAGCGGCATATTCTGTTGAGAAAACGGTTTTAAAGAGAGAAAGGCTTTTGGCAAAATAACTGTTGTAAAGTTCCTCTTTGTCGACATAGAATTCGGCATTTTCCTGATTAGTGACATCAAGATAATAATCATACTTCGCAAGGCTGACATCTGTTTTAAGATTTAACAGGCCAGACTTTATTTTCTCATAGAGCGCAAGAAGCTTTGCTTCATTTGCTTCATCATACTCAGATTGTATAATGTCCTTAAACTCAAAAAAAGCGACAAGAAAAGTATGTTTATCAAAAGAGTCTCTGGGACGCTCTTCGAGAGGGATATCAAAGTGTTCAATATTCCCGGAATAATGACGCTTGGTATACGGCTCTCTGTCCATCTGCGAAGAAGAGTGTTCCGTTGTCGGGCTCTTCCGTGTTTTCGGGAAAGGTAACAAAATTTTACAACTGGAGAACATGAAGAGAGAGATCGCACATAGAACACATAATAATTGTTTTTTGTTTTTTCGCATCATACAAAAATTCCTTTTGGCACGCATCCGTGTCGATTCTGATAGTATGGGAAGCGCCGTTTGTAGAGGCTGTAGTTTTATGTCGAATGATTGTACACAAATGATTTTAGTATACTTATTATACTAAAAAGCGTGAAGGAATTCAAGAATATATAGGCCATACATGGTTTGTGGAAATTTCTGTTCGTATTATACGCGAAAAGGGCGGCCGCCGCAAGGGAGGGGGTGAACACTTTGCAAAGGCAGAGGGAAATATCCTAATTTTTGCGCCGCCGTTCGATGGCGATCGCTTCTAAAAATTTGTGGATGATGTCCGAGAGCAGGGCAAATTGCTCTTTGGGGAGCTGCCTGCATTTTTCGGTGATAGCGGAAACATCGTTGTTTGGCTGTTCCGGGAACAGGATCTGATCGCTTGGGATATGCAAGGTCATGCAGAGCCGCTTGAGCGTGGGGATGGAGATGCCGACGACGCCGCGCTCCAAATCGGAAATGTATTGCGGAGAAACCTCGATATATTCCGCCAATTGTTCCTGCGTCAGGGAAGCCTGCTCCCGGGCAAGCTTTACTTGTTCGCCGATTTGAATATTGATTGCCTTCTTTTCCCGCATGAACCGATCACTCCTACTAATTCTTTTGCTATTAGTTTAGATAAAAGCGATATTGACAGACACAAAGCGATGAACTTATAATAAATAAAAGCAATGCTATTATTATGGGGGCATGTATAGAACTGAGAGTAAGAAGATCATGACGATGGCACGGCGGCAAAGTATGCGCCGACGAACGATGTATCGCAAAATATGCGATTTGCGACTGGGAAACGATTGGAAAAAAATACATAAATGGTAAGAGGAGAAGACATGGAAGAAATGCAGACAGGGCTTGAGACGCCAAAAGAGACAAGCAAAAATATGGAAACGGGAGATGTGCCCAAAAAGAAATTATCTAAAAAACCGATATATGTGATCGGGGCGGCTGCCGCTGTTTTGATCATTGCCGTAATTGTTGCGATTCTTGCGACACCTTCCAAGTTTGAAAGAGTTCGAAAGGAATGTGTCCATATTGCCGGGATCGTTTCCGGCGAAGGCGATTTCTTTAAACTGGAAACGAAACCGGATAGTTTCGATAATTTGGATTCAACGACGCGAGATATGATGGCGGCGACGATTCAGGAGGGTGTTTTGGAAGCGATTCAATATGCGAATAAAGAATTCGGTTTTCCGGATTCCGTATATTCGGATATGTTGAACACAAACGCCTTGATGGGCCGACAGACGGAAGAAAACAGCAAATATAAGGTGTCATGGACATACCATCCGGATGATGGGCTGACCGTGACATATACGAAAAAGTAACCAATTGGAAATGGGTACAAGGTGTTTCCGTCGTCGCAAGCATATCCGGTGGGCAGAGCGCCGCGGAGCATAAGATGTTTTTTTTGGAAGCTGTGAAAGGATAAAGACATAGGAGGAATGGACAATGGCAATGATCAAATGCCCCGAATGCGGGAATATGGTTTCGGATAAAGCAAAAAGCTGCATCCATTGCGGGATGCCGCTAAACATAAGCAAAACTGTGAAAATTAAAATTATACGCTTCCCGACGGGGATGATGAACCAAAAGTCGAGCGCGGCAGAGGTATGGTACAATGGAAAAATTGTCTGGCAGGGGTATAGCGGACAAGTCGCCTCTTTTGATGTGGAATCCCCGGAGGCGAATATTGAGATCTTGATCAAAAAGGCATATACGGGCCACCCGATGCCCTTTTTTCGAGATTTTGTGATTCAAGGAGTTGTCGAACCGGGTACGAGGTATGAAACAAAAAATGCAAGAGCCTCGCTGGCATTTGGCGATCCCACAACATCGGATTGGGTGCTTTCCGAAGTGGATGTGATCGATTCGGGATTATAAGGTATAGGAGAGAAGGAAAAATGAAAAAAGTATGGATTTGGATTTTGTCTTTGGTAATGATTTTGGGACTTGTGGGGTGTGGAAAGAGTAAGGAAGTAAAAAAGATTGAACAATAAATTGAAGAATTAGGCACAATTACTATCGAGAGTGAAAGTGCGATCATAGAACTGGAGCAAGCATATAATGCTTTATCCGAAGATGAAAAAGAAAAAGTTGAAAATTATGATAAACTCGTTGCTGCCCGTGAGGAACTCGCAAACGCTAAATTTGTCGACAAATGGTTAGATATTAACAATGGGGATGTCTATATATTTGAAAAGGGTGGAATGGGTTCTCATAACGAAACGACAATAAAATATTCTTTTGGTGATAACAATACGATTGTTATCAATGAGGGAACGGGTACGGTAACGCCAAGGATTTTAGTATTGGATTCAAGTGATGAGATCGATAAATTGATTCCTGAAAGTGAAAATACTTATTATGTTCGTTCGAAAGATTATGAACTTTTAAGTGAACAATTAAAAGAGGAAAACATTCAAATATTAGGATCCGTAGAGTTTTGGAAATCCACGAAAGTGATCAATTACCTTCAGTTTACTAGAGCGGAGGGTTCACAAAATGGAGGCGGCTGGTTTCTTGTCCAAGGCGCGACGCTGCCTATTCAATGGGAAATGGTAGATAATAATACTGTAAAAATTTTTGTGGATTACAATGGCGGGTATAGTATCAACCTTGATGTTGTAAACAATAATGGTTCATACCAATTACAAGATAGCAAAGGCGAAGCGGCTTATGTCCCCAAACAGTAAAAAGTAATTTTCTTAATTGCCTCCCTTTATGGGAGGCTTTTTTTGGGAGGGAGAAACAGGGACGAGGGCTATAATATTTGTTATTCCAAGGATCTCAAATAAACATCTAATAACTGCAATGCAGTTTTTCGCTCTCTTGCTGAACATGAATTTAATCGTTCAAGCAATTCATTTTCATTAGAGATTTCAATTTCCGGTTCTGTTAAAACTTCATCGGGTGTTATATGAAATGTATGGCAGATTTTTATAAGGGTTTCAACCCTCATATTTACGGTTCCCCGTTCAATATCTGCATAGGTACGGTCAGATATACCTGCCTTTTCCGCAGCTTCGCTTTGTGTTAATCCTGTAGTTTTTCGTATTGCCAACAATTTCGCGCCAATGTCGTATGTATTAAAAATAAGCATTATTCTTCCTCTGAATATTTATATATAAGAATTTTAGTTCCTGTAAAACTTGACAAACAGGAAGAATAACCACATAATTATAGGAAGAATAGCGCTTATTTCAAGAAGGAGCCATTGTAAAAGATTGGAGGGAAGAATATGGAAATCCGGCGAGTAAATCAAATTTTAATGCATATGGGTGGGGGTAAATGTGGTATCAGCCATTTACTTAAAAATGGGTTTTGCTCCGAGCAAGAGATAAACGAAATGATAAATAATGGTTATCTCATGAAAAGGGATGATAAGGTTATGAAAACAGAAAAAGCAAAAGAGGTCTATTAAAGGGATAGGGGAAAAGAGAAAATGAAAAAAATATTGATTGGGCTTTTGGCCTTAATAATGGTTTTGGGGCTTGTGGGGTGTTCTTCTTCAACACCATCAGAAGAAACTAACACAGCAGAATTGACAGAAAATACACCTCAACCCACAGAGGAAATTAAAGCTGCTGAAAAAACATATTCTCTTGGAGAAACAGTAGAAACGGATGTTATTAAATTTACATTAGACAGAGCAGAACTAGCCATAGCGTTACATGATGGAACAGCTGGAGACTGGGATTATATTTGTATGCCGAAAGAATTTGAACAGAATGATGATAATAGTTGCTTTGTAGCATCAATTGGTCATACACTCTGTTCTCTTCAATTCACATTGTGCAATAAAAACAGAGTAGATATGTCAATAGATGAAAAGACAATTTTTTCAGTAGAATATAATGGGACTGTTTATTCCGATTGTGAATGCAAAACAGGGTTCTATCCCAGCACCGATGCACATGATTGGAGTGGAGTTACAAGTCTAACTATTGATGCGGGATCAACGCTAATGTATAGATGTGGAGTAGATTTTCCGACAGATGCATCTGATCTTACAGATTCTTTTAATCTAATTGTTAATCTGCCTACATCTGAAAACAATACGGAGTCGTTTATATATTCTGTTACAGAAGAAGATTTAAAAGCATTGTCTGCCAAAGAATTATCCATTGAGGAAGCCATTCAATATTTTGGATATGATGATGGGTATGATTATTTTGCAAAGCATATGGATGATTATCATGATTTAACTAATGAGGAGCTTCAAAATTCACTGGTAGGCGAAACTTTTAAATGTTATTTTATTGGTGAAATGTCCCATATGGATAAAACTGGAACCTTTAGGGATGATGGACAGTGGGTTTATGAATACAAAGGCAATCCTTATACAATACCGTATGTCATTAACGAAAACATTCTAACTATTGATGCTCAATCAGACCCGTTCAGCGGTTCGGTAAGACAAATCAATGAATCTGCGTATCTGATGGTCAATAACGGAAAACCAAGCGGTATAATTTATAAATAACAGCTTATGTTCGTGAAGTTAAAATAAAAAAATTTGATGCAAGAAATATTGCGCCTCCCCTCGTGGGAGGCTTTTTCATACGCCGAGGGAGAAAAATTCTTGTATTTTTTCAAAGCTGCATCTAGCCGAACGCAAATTCCGTACACCCACGAAAAAACACGGCCCGAAAGCAATGTGCCGCGAAAGGATAGAAATTTTTCACATAAAAAAGCCCTCGAAGTAAATCGAGGGCTTTTAAAATGCATGTTATCGTGTTTATGCGCTTATTTCATCGCTTCTTCCACCGCGACGGCAACCGCGACGGACGCGCCGACCATCGGGTTGTTGCCCATGCCGATGAGGCCCATCATCTCGACATGCGCCGGGACGGAGGAGGAGCCCGCGAACTGCGCATCGGAGTGCATACGGCCCATCGTGTCCGTCATGCCATAGGAAGCCGGGCCGGCCGCCATGTTGTCGGGGTGCAGCGTTCTGCCCGTGCCGCCGCCGGAAGCCACGGAGAAGTACTTCTTGCCGTGCTCGATGGCCCACTTTTTGTAGGTGCCTGCCACTGGGTGCTGGAAGCGGGTGGGGTTAGTGGAGTTGCCGGTGATGGAGACATCGACACCCTCGTGACGCATGATCGCCACGCCTTCGCTGACATCGTCCGCGCCATAGCACTTGACGGCTGCGCGCTCCCCGTTGGAATAGGGCTTTTCCCAAAGCACCTTCAATTCGCCGGTGTAGTAATCATATTCCGTTTCCACATGCGTGAACCCGTTGATGCGGGAGATCATCGCAGCGGCGTCCTTGCCGAGGCCGTTCAGGATGACGCGGAGCGGCTTCGTGCGGACCTTGTTGGCCGTCTTGGCGATGCCGATGGCGCCTTCCGCCGCAGCGAAGGACTCATGACCGGCCAGGAAGCAGAAGCAGTTCGTCTCCTCGCGGAGCAGCATGGCCGCCAGGTTGCCGTGGCCCAGGCCGACTTCTCTCTGATCAGCGACGGAGCCGGGGATGCAGAACGCCTGCAATCCGATGCCGATCGCCTCTGCGGCGTCGGAAGCCTTCTTGCAGCCCTTCTTGAGCGCGATGGCCGCGCCCAGCGTATATGCCCAAACGGCGTTTTCAAACGCGATCGGCTGGATCGAGCGGACGATGCTGTCGACATCCAGGCCCTTTTCTACGGTATATGCCTTCATCTCTTCCAGAGAGGAGAATCCGTATTCGGCAAGGCACTTTTCGATTTTCGCAATTCTTCTTTCGTAACCTTCAAACTGTACCATGATCTTCCTCCTTACGCTTTTCTGGGATCGATATATTCCACAGCTTCGTCATAGCGGCCATAGGTGCCGATGTTCTTTTCGTATGCTTCCTTGGGGTCCATGCCCTTGCGGATCGCTTCCATCATCTTGCCCAAATGCACGAATTTATACCCGATCACCAGGCCGTCTGCGTCCAGACCCATTTCCAGGCAGTAGCCTTCGGCCATTTCCAGATAACGGACGCCCTTGGCATTGGTGCCGTACATCGTGCCGACCTGGCTGCGCAGGCCCTTGCCGAGGTCTTCCAATCCGGCGCCGACGGGCAGGCCATTTTCCGAGAAGGCCGTCTGCGTGCGGCCATAGACAATCTGCAGGAACAGCTCGCGCATTGCCGTGTTGATCGCGTCGCAAATGAGGTCGGTGTTGAGCGCTTCCAAAATGGTCTTACCGGTCAGGATCTCTGCGGCCATGGCGGCGGAATGCGTCATGCCCGAGCAGCCGATCGTCTCGATCAGCGCTTCCTCAATGACGCCGTTTTTCACATTCAGCGTCAGCTTGCAGGCGCCCTGCTGCGGTGCGCACCAGCCGATGCCATGCGTCAGGCCGGAAATATCGGTGATCTGCGTGGCTTTTACCCATTTGCCTTCTTCCGGAATGGGCGCGGGACCGTGATGGGGGCCCTTTTTGACGCATACCATTTCTTCCACTTCTTTGGAAAATTGCATGAAAATGTCCTCCTTATAAGCGATTGCATCCATGAAACAGCGGGGTTGGCGCAGCTCTGGAATGAATTGCAATAAATTACATACACATTCATTATACCAGCGGCCAGGCGCGAATAAAAGGGATTTTTGCAAAAAAGTTTGCATTCCCCCCGGGCGCGGGCGGAGAAGTGAAATATCCCTTGATGGAAGTGAAAAAGCCCGATATAATGGTAGGAAGAATGTGAGAGGATCGGCACGATCGCGCCGAAACGCGGCGCAGAGGGGGTATGTTATATGGGCAGACTGGCCCGGGCATATGGCAGAAAAGCAGAGAATAGACACCGGTAACGAAAAAAGAATACGCAGATCGCGAAAGGATATCGATAAATCATATGGAAAAGAATGTGTTTGAAACGCTCTCGGAGCGTGGTTTTATTAAGCA
Source organism: uncultured Christensenellaceae bacterium (assembly GCA_934555865.1). GTDB lineage: Bacteria > Bacillota > Clostridia > Christensenellales > Christensenellaceae > QANA01. Next base: position 55,970 of record CAKTFI010000001.1, read on the forward strand.
GGTGACGCACGAGGGGCTGGAGGAGATGCTCGGCCGGGAAAAGGTCAGCTTCTACATCGGGTTTGACCCGACGGCGGACAGCCTGCATGTCGGGCACTTTGTGGCGCTCATGGCCATGGCGCACATGCAGCGGGCGGGGCATAAGCCGATCGTCCTGCTGGGCGGCGGCACGGGCATGATCGGCGACCCGTCCGGCAAGACGGACATGCGCAAAATGATGACGACCGAGATGATCGACCACAATGTGGCGCAGTTCCGCAAGCAGATCGGCAAGTTTCTGGATTTCTCGGAGGACAAGCCCAACGGCGCGGTGATGGTGGACAACGGCGACTGGCTGCGTCCGCTCAACTACATCGACTTCCTGCGGGAGGTGGGCGCGCACTTCTCGGTCAATCGCATGCTGACGGCGGAATGCTACAAGCGCCGCATGGAAAAGGGGCTGACCTTCCTGGAATTCAACTACATGCTCATGCAGGCCTATGACTTCCTGGAACTGAACCGCCGCTATGGCTGCAAGCTGGAAATGGGCGGCGACGACCAGTGGAGCAACATCCTGGCCGGGGCGGACCTCATCCGCCGCAAGGAGCAGAAGGAGGCCTATGGCCTGACCTTCAAGCTGCTGTTGAAGAGCGACGGCAAGAAGATGGGCAAGACGGAGAGCGGCGCACTCTGGCTGGATCCGGAAAAGACGAGCCCGTATGAATTCTTCCAATACTGGCGGAATGTGGACGACGCGGATGTCAAGAACTGCCTGGCGCTGCTGACTTTCCTGCCGATGGAGGAGGTAGAGCGCCTGGGCGGCCTGCAGGACGCGAAGATCAACGAGGCCAAGGAACGCCTCGCGTTCGAGATCACGCGGCAGGTGCACGGCGAAGAGGAGGCAGAAAAAGCGATGGCGGCGGCGCGCGCGCTGTTTGCCGGCGGCGGGGAGGACGCGGCGATGCCGACGACCACGCTTTCGCAGGCGGAGCTGGAGGAAAACAAGCTGCTACTGGACCTGCTCGTCAAGACGGGCCTCACCAAGTCCCGCGGCGAGGGGCGGCGCCTCATTCAGGGCGGCGGCATCTCGCTCAACGGGCAAAAGGTGGAAGAAGAATTCCGCGAGGTCGAACCGGCGGATGTGCAGGACGGGACGATCCTGCTGCGCAAGGGCAAAAAGGTCTATCATAAAGTGGTGATCCGGGGCTGATGCAGGACCTTCGCGCCTATACGACGATCGAGCAGCCCTGCGAGATTCTGCAGGTCATCAAGAAGTCCAAGTTCTACGGCAGGCTTTTTCCGGCGCAGACGCCGGAGGAGGCCCAGGCTGTGCTGGACGCGTGCAAAAAGCAGTATTGGGACGCGTCGCACAATTGCAGCGCGTATGTGATCGGCCGCATGGGCGAGCTCAGCCGGTGCAGCGATGACGGCGAGCCGCAGGGCACGGCGGGCGTCCCCATGCTGGAGGCGTTAAAAAAGAGCGGCCTCACCAATGTGCTGGCGGTGGTGACGCGCTATTTCGGCGGCACGCTGCTCGGCGCAGGCGGCCTGGTGCGCGCCTATACCTCGAGCGTGTCCGAGGCGGTGAAGGCGGCGGAAAAGATCCGCTTTCAGCCGATGGACCGCCTGCGCATCGTGTTTCCCTTTCCCCTGTGGGGGCGGGCGGAGGCGGCGCTGCGCGGCGAGGGGTGCCGCATCCTGTCCACGGAATACACTGACCGGGTGTGCGTGGAGGTGCACCTGGATCCGGGGGCGCAGGAGCGGCTTACAAAGCGGATGGCGGAGATCTCCGCGGGGAGCGTCCGCCCGGAATTCCTGCGGACGGAATACGCGCGGATCCGCGTCGAATAGAAGTGAAACTTTTGTAAAATCGCGCGGGATGGGTTTGACAGCGGGTCGCAAAATCGTTTAGACTTGCCGGGAAGCGTGTATATAATAGCGAGATTTGCAGGATGCAAGCGCGAATCGTTTATGCAGATAACCCAAAAGAGTGGGAGGTTTTTATGAAAAAGGCAATATCCTTTCTATTGGCCGTCATGTTGACGGTGTGCGCCGCATGCGCGCTGCCGTCGGTGGCCTTTGCAGAGGGAACGACCCCGGGAGAAGGCGAGGAAGAAAAGCCGGTAGAGAATGTGAACCTGGCGATTAAAAGCTATTCTCCGACCTCGATGGTGAGCGGCGGAGATGTCACGCTGGACATCGCGATCACCAACAGCGGCAGCGACATTCAAAACGCCAAGCTGAAGATCGGCGGCAACACCGTGGCGGACTACGGCACGATCGCGGCGGGCTCGACGGAAAGCTACAAGAACTCGTACAATGTGTCGTCGGATCGGCTGGACAAGGACATCGAAGTCGAGCTGCAATACACCTTTAACGGGGAACAGCGCAGCAAGAAGAGCTCCTTCAAGGTCGCGAAGAAGGCCGCTTCGGTCAATGTCTCTACGGCAGTGAAGGCGGACAACACCGAGGTCGAAAGCGGCAGCAAGGTCAAGCTGACCTTTGCCATCGAAAACAAGGGCAATGTCAAGATCGAAAACGCGACGATCACGGCCAGCGAGCTCAACAAGGGCAAGAGCATCTGCAGCGCCTTCTCGGTGGAGGCGGGCAACAGCAAGGTTGTCACCTATTCGGCGACGATCACCGAGACGACGCTCATCGAGCCGGTGCTCACCTATACGGCCGACGGCAAAAAGTACACCAAGAATATGGACGCGATCACGATCAATGTGGACGAAGTGCTCCTAAGCGTGGTGGCGTCGGTGTCCAACGCCTATCCGGCTGCGGATGAGGAGATCAATTTCACCATTGCCATGACGAACAGCGGCAATGTCGACATGCAGAACCTGGCGCTCACGGCTTCGAATGGCGAGACGATTGCGCTTTCCAGCACCAAGCTGCCGGCCGGCGGCACGCTGGAGGCCAAGTTCCCCATCACGCTGGAGGAAAGCGGCATCCTCTCCTTTACGCTCAAGGCGGAGGATGCGGCGGGCAAGGAATATACCTATACTTCCAACCCGATCAACATCGTTGTACAGGAAAAGCCCGCGCAGGACTATACCGGCAAGCTCTCGCTCATCGTGACGGCAGATACCAGCGCGTACAAGAAGGAAAACCTCATCAAGTTCACGCTGACGCTCAAGAACGAGACGGACGCGACCTTCACCGATGTGGCGCTGACGGAGGATTCGATCGGCGACCTGGGGCTCGGGACAATCGCCTCGCTCTACCCCGGAGAGACCAACTATACCTATGAACTCAAGGCGGAGCTGGACGGCCACAAGACCTATTACTTCAAGATGACGGGCGTGGACCCGGACGGCTATACCGTCGTGGTATCGGCCAACGCCATCGAGGTGGAGGTCAATCCGAAGAAGTCCAACGGCCTCGGCGCGCTTTTGTGGATCGTCATCATCATCGTCCTGCTTTTGATCGGCGGCGGCGTAACGCTGCTGGTGCTGATCGGCAAGGAAAAGAAGGCGCAGGCGGCGGAAAAGGAAGCGCAGGAACGGCCGGTGGTGCGCCGGGCGGTCGCGCGGACGCCGCAGCAGGCGGCAGAGCCGGTCGAAGCGCCGGAGCAGGCACCGGAGGAATTGCCGGAAGAGCCGGAATTCCCGGAGGAAGCGCCCGCGGAGGAGCCGGTGGAGCGCGCCTTGCCGCGCGATATGGAGATCGAGCCCACGGAGGAAAAGCCGGAGATCGAGGAATTCCCGCAGCGCAAGCGCGAAAAGCCTGCTGCACCCAAGCGGATCAACCGCTCTTCGGACTTTGTGGACCGCAATAACTTCTAAGAACCAGGCAAAGCAACAAAAAAGAGAGCCAAGCGGCTCTCTTTTTTTTTTATTTCCGCAGGAACAGGCGCGTGCTGGGCGCGTCTCCGGCTAGGATGGCGTCGAGCGGGTATTTCGCATTGGCGATGCGGACCTCCGTGCCGTTCTCGATGGCCTGCTTGGCATAGAGCAGCTTGGCCTTGGCCCCGTTGGCGCCGACGCGGGAAGCCCCCTGGCAAAAGGACATGGCCTCGTCGATCTTTGCCTCCATCTCCTGCACGCTCTCGCCGGAGATCTCCGGGATCAGCGTCGAGGGGTCGTGGACATCGCGGTAGATCCCGTTGGTCGAGGTCAGGATGACGAGCCGCCTCGCGCCGACGAGCGAGGCGACGACGGCAGCCGTTTCGTCGTTGTCCACACATTCGACGATGCCGGCGCGCTCCTCGCGCAGGGCGGCGATCTCCATGCGTCGCGTTTCCTCGTTGCTCAGGGGGTCGGGGGAGTTGACGTTCGGGATCGCGTTCTGGTTGGCGGCGCGGTAGAAAAATTTCCGCAGGTGGTCCGCCTTTTCCCGGTCGTTGAAATGCATGTGCTCGACCAGCACCTGCCGGAGGGAGTAGCGCGGGTCGGCAAACTGCCGGTAGAGCGACATCAACAGCGCCTGCCCCTGGGCGGAATAGTCGGTCTTGATCTCCTCCAGGTCGCCGCGCAGCTCGCTGCCGTTGCGGTGTAGGTAGTCGATGCGCCCGATCTCGGTCGCGCCGGAGCTGACGAGGATATACCCCGGGCGCAGGGCGCGGGCGAGGCTGGAAATGCGGTTATAGTCGATCTCATTGGTGTCTTCGCGGATCATGGCCATCGATCCGATCTTGACGACCACATCAAAATTCAAATTTTTCATCGGGAGAATTCCTTTATTTTACAATCTATCCTTAGTATAGCGGCTTTGGAGCGGCGCGGCAAGCCCTGATTTTGGCGGGAATGCCGCGGTCACGGAAGCGGCGCGTGGTGCGTTCCAAAGAGGGCGCAGCCGGGCTCGTGCGCCTCGATCGCGCCGACGCTCATGAGAAAGGATTCGCAGATGACCGGCCCGCAGAAGGAGAAGCCGCACTTTTTGAGCTGCCGGCTGAGCGCCTCCGGCGAGATGCCGCTGTAGATAAGGCGCAAAAAGGCGCCCGGTTCCGGGAAATGCCGCAAAAGCGCCTGCGCATTCTGTCGGACGGCATAGATCTTGCGGCGGTTGCGGATGATGCCGGCGTCCTGCATTAAGGAATCCAGGTATTCGTCGGAAAGCTCCGCACAGCGCCGCAGGTCAAAGCCGCAAAACGCGCGTTCGAACGCGGGCTGCTTGGCCAGCACCGTGCGCCAGGAAAGGCCGGCCTGAAAGCCCTCGAGGCAGAGCTTGGCAAACAGGGCGGCGTCGCTTTTGCGCGGGCGGCCATAGACCGTGTCATGGTATTGGATGAGCAGGGCGTCGTTCGCCCAAGCACAGCGAGAAATATCGTTTGGCATAGCTTCCTCCGAAAAATGCGTCAGGCGAGGTCGTAGAGCGCCAGGTATTCCTCGAGGCAGAGGCCGCTTTCAAAGATGGCCGCGGCGGCCTCTTTGCCGACATAACGGTAGTGCCATGGCTCGAACATAACGCCGGTTACGGATTGCTTGCCGTCCGGGTACCGGAGGATGAAACCGTATTGATGGGCGTGCTCGGCGAGCCATTTAGCCTCGCGTGTGTCCTTGTAATCGCTGGTGCCGTGCGGGACGCTGTCGCAGAGGATGTCCACGGCGAGGCCCGTGCAATGCTCGCTGGCCGTCGCGGGGACGGTCTTGACCGGGTTGGCATAGACATCGTCGCCGTAGGTCGGGTCCTTTTTCAGGCGGTTGTCCCAAAAGCTCTGCTGCGTGGCGCGGTCGCGGTAGGCACTGTTCAGGATGAAGGTTGTGATCCCGTCAGCCTCTGCCGCCCGGAACAGCTCGCTGAGCGCCTGGGCGGTCTCCTGCGTGACTTTTGTCGCACCGGAATTCACTGTGACACAGGCAGGGAGCATGCCCGTGACCGAGACCAGGTCGGCTGGCTCTGCATAGTTCGGGTGGTCGAAATTGACGAGCAGTACTGTCTTAGCGATCGCATAGGCGCGGTCATATGCCTCGTCCGTGCCCGACGGGGCGGGATTGATCGGATCGCTTACTGGGTCGGAAGGCAGCGCACTGGAGGAGTCTGTGCGCTGTGATGCATCCGGCGCGGTGACGGGGAGCACCTTTTTGAAAAAGACGAACCGGCAGAGTAGATACCCGCTCAGCACGACCAGCAGCACTGCTAGCGCGCCAAAGAGCCGCCGACTGTGCCGACGGCGACGCTGACGATGGCCGCCGCGGTCGATGAGCGGAGAGCTCGGATGCCGCCGCGCATAGGGCGGAGGGGGCGGGGGACGGTGACTAGTTTGTGGGCGCGCGGGGCGCAGGGGGCGTTGTGCAGCCATACAAAAAACCTCCAAATCAAACTTTTTTCTATCATACCACAAAACGGCGGGGATGGGGAATGGGAAGTGATGGAAGGGGCAGTACCTGTGCAGGGGCGGGTACGGCGGCGGTCGATGGGGTCATTGCGGACACGGGGCGCTGCTGCCTGCGCAGGGGCGAGCATATGGAGGAAGCGGAGGCCCGCGGCTCTTTGGCAGTTCTGGCGAGGGAGCTCTGCGGGAGGGGGATTGTACGCCTAAAATGCCGGAGGCAATGTAACAAGCGGGGATACGCTCCTGCGGAAGGGGAGTGGCGAGGCAGGAGGCGGCTTTCGTGGTATCTTCACATAAGAGGAAAGAAAGTGCAAACAGCAGGCGATTTCCGGGGTAACAGGGGGGCAGAGGCAAAGTTCCTTATAGAAGGGAAAAATGGAGATGGGCAAGGGTTGATAAAACAGGAAAGCGGGGTTTTCAAAAAAGGGGCAAAAAGAGGTGTAAACGATAAAAGCCTTGTTACGAAAGAATAACGGCGCTATAATAATAGGGCACATTTTATCCATTTTTGAAACAACAGGAGGCGTCTATGAGCCGCGCGGATACGATATTTTTACAGAACTGCCGAGATATTTTGCAGAACGGAACCTGGGACACGGACCTGCCCGTGCGGCCGCATTGGGCGGACGGCACGCCGGCGCACACGGTGAAGCGCTTTGGGGTTGTCAACCGCTATGACCTGCGGGAGGAATTCCCCATCCTGACCGTGCGCAAGATCAATTTCAAGGCGGCGTTGGACGAGATCTTCTGGATCTGGCAGAAGAAGTCCAACCGCATCGCCGACTTGCACAGCCACATCTGGGACCAGTGGGCGGACGAAAACGGGACGATCGGCAAGGCCTATGGGTACCAATTGGGCGTCAAGCACCGCTACCCCGAGGGCATGTTCGACCAGGTCGACCGCGTGCTGTACGACCTGACGCACAATCCGCAGAGCCGGCGCATCCTGACCAACCTGTATAATCACGCGGATCTGAGCGAGATGCAGCTCTACCCCTGCGCCTACAGCCTGACCTTCAATGTCACGGGGCGTACGCTCAACTGCATCCTGAATCAGCGCTCGCAGGATATGCTGACGGCGAACGGGTGGAATGTCTGCCAATACGCGGCGCTGGTGCATATGTTCGCGCGGGCGAGCGGGCTGGAGGCGGGCGAGCTCGTGCATGTCATCGCCGACGCGCATATCTATGACCGGCATGTCCCGATCGTGGAAAAGCTGCTGGAGCGGGAGGCGGACTGCCTGCCCGCGCCGAAGCTCGTGATCGCGGACGGCGTGACGGATTTTTACGCCTTTACGGCGGACAATGTCTACCTGGAAGGGTATGAGAGCCTCAAGGGGATCGGCAAGATCCCGGTGGCGATCTGAGGGAGGTGCGCATGAACTTTATCTTGGCGGCGGACGAGCGGTGGGCGATCGGCAACCGGGGCGGGCTCTTGGTGCACCTGCCGGGCGACATGAAATTTTTTCGGCGGACGACACGCGGCAAGACGGTCGTGATGGGGCGCAAGACCTTTGAGAGCCTGCCCGGCGGCGCGCTCAAAAACCGCGAAAACATCGTGCTTTCCCGCGCAGACTATGCGGCGGAGGGCGCGGCGGTCGTGCATACGGTGGAGGAGCTGCTGGCGCGCCTGGCGGGCAAGGCCGAGGACGAGGTCTTCTGCATCGGCGGCGGAGAGATCTACCGCCTGCTGCTCCCCTATGCGCAAAAGATCTACCTGACCCGGATCTACAAGACCTTTGCGGCGGACACCTATTTCCCCGACTTGGACGCGCTCGGCGGGTGGGAATGCCGCAAAGAGAGCGAGCTTTTTTCCGAAAACGGCGTAGAGTACCGCTTCCTCGTCTATGAACGCGCGGCGGCAGGGCGTGCGGGCGAAAGTTCGTATTGATAAACGGGAACGCGTATAGTAGAATAAGGGTAGAAACAAAGGAGGAAAATGATATGTCCGAGAAATCATTTTTGGTAGAAGTCTCCGCACGCCATGTGCATCTCTCCAAGGAAGATGTCGCTGTGCTGTTTGGCGAAGGCAAGAAATTGACATATGTCCGGGACCTTTCGCAGCCGGGACAGTTCGTATGTGAAGAGCGGGTCGACATCGTAGGCCCGAAGCGCACGATCTCCAATGTCGTCATCCTGGGGCCGGAGCGCAAGGAAAGCCAGGTCGAGGTCTCGATGACCGACTGCTTCACGCTGGGCGCGATCGGCCCGGTGCGGGAGAGCGGCGACCTCGAGGGCAGCGCGCCCATCACCCTCAAGGGGCCGGCGGGCGAACTCAAGCTGGAAAAGGGCCTGATCGTCGCAAAGCGGCACATTCACATGACCCCGGCCGATGCGGAACGCCTGGGCGTGCAGGATAAGCAGATCGTCAAGGTTCGCGTGGACACGGCGCGGCCGCTCATCTTTGACGATGTGGTCGTCCGCGTCAGTCCGTCCTATGCGTTGGCGATGCATGTGGACACCGACGAGGCAAATGCGGCGTTGATCGGCAGAAGCGGCTGCCAGGGCGAAATCGTACTTTGACAGAAAAAAGGGCAGAACATGGCGTTCTGCCCTTTTTTTATAAGAAAAGAAAGGGTTAAGAAGAGCATGGGAGAAAAGAAAGACGAGGTCTGGCAGCTTTGCGCCAGGACGGACAAACCGGAAGAGGAATATGTCATGGTGACGCTCCCCAAGAGCAGCTATGAGGCGTTCCACTGTATGCTGGATTATCCGATCACGGGTTGGCACGAGCGGGATGAGACAGCCATGGGCCGGGCGGAGTGGAACAAGGACCTGTACCCGCTGCCCGCGGACTATCGCCGCAGAGAGGATGTCCCGCATGGGCGCATCGTCGGCCACACGATGGAGGACTGCCTGTTTTATCCGGGCGTCAAGCATAAATACTGGGTCTATACCCCGGCGCAGTACGACGGCTCGACGCCGACCGACCTCATCCTGTTTTTGGATGGGCAGATGTACATGCGCGAGGCCTGCACGGAGCCCATCCGCCCGAAGGACGGCAAGCGCGTCATCATGAGCGACCTGTTGGATGCGGTCCCGGCGGACGGCGAGCTTTCCCTGCCCGCGGATCGGGACAATGTGACCGACCTATTGGACAACTTGATCGCGGACGGCAAGATCCCGCTCACGATCGCGGTGTTTTTGACGCCGGGCTACCCCGGCCCGGGCGAGCCGGTCTATGGCACGGGCAAGGGTATCACCAACCGCAGCGTGGAATACGACACGGTGAGCGACTGGTTCCCCCGCTTTTTGGCGGAGGAATTCCTGCCAAAGGCGCTCGACGGCTATAAGATCACGGCCGACCCTGCGGGGCACAGCGTCGTCGGTCTGAGCTCGAGCGGCATCGCCTCGTTTGCGGTGGCGTGGTACGACAACCACCTGTTCGGCAATGTCATCGCGGGCAGCCCCAGCTTCGGCAACATCCGCGGCGGCAACATCTGGCCGTCGATCATCCGGACGACGGACGAGAAAAAGTCGCTGCGCACCTGCATGTGCGTCGGCAAATACGATGCCGACATCATCTTCGGCGACTGGATCTTGGCCGACAGCGATGTGGCGAGCGCGCTCAACTACCGCGGCTATGACTTCCGCCTGATGATCAACGAGATGGGGCACAGTCTGACCTTCTTAAAATACATGCTCCCGCAGGCGCTCGCCTGGTTCTATCACGGAGAGGATGTCAATCCGGCACATTGCCGCATCCTCCGGCCGACGCCGCTCGTGACCGAGCCGCCCAAGCGCGATTAGGCAAAAAACGAATAAAAAAAGACATCCCGCGGGATGTCTTTTTTTGATGGGAAAGCGCCTTAGAGGCTGCATTCGAACAGGAACATTTCGCTGGAATCGTCCACGGCAGGATGTTTGTCGAACGAGGCATAGGTGCACACGGAGGCAAAGTCCAGCCCGGCAAGGATCGCCTCCATCTCGCCGAAACGGTAGAGGTGCGTTTGGAAATCCATGAATTCCCGTTCCAGCAAGTCATCCCCTGCATAAAGCTCATAGAACCCAGGGGAGTATTGCGTCTGCGTCGCGGGGTCGTAATGATTCTTGGTGCGGAGCACGATCCGGTGGCCGTCCTGCATGGGAACGGCGACGGCTTCCCGGTAATCGGTGTCGTCCGGGCATCGGTCGGCCACGGTTTCGACGGCGAACACGAGCTTTCCGCCGGGCGCGAGCCAGCTTTTCAGCTGCGCCAAAATGCGCCGACAGAGGGCGAGGTCCGTGAAGAGCGAAACCGAGCCGGAGGAGATGAAGATGTAATCATAGGCCCGATCCGGCGTATAGGCGGCGATGTCCGCGCACACGGCGGGGGCGTTTGGGCATTTTTTCCGGAGCTTTGCGAGCATGTCCGGCGAGGCGTCCATCCCTTGGATGTCGAACCCCCGTTCGAAAAAGGGAAGGAGGAAACGGCCGCTCCCGCAGAGCGCTTCCAAAATGGCGTCGCCCGGACGGGCATAGGAGAGATAGAAATCGAGTTCCTCCTGCGGCGCCTGCGCGTGCAGGATCTCGTACATCTCCGTGCACAGGCGGCCGTAGGAATTTTTTGGTTCAGACATAAAATAAAGGTTTCCTTTTCGGTTATTATTGCATAGCTGCGTTGCCGATCAGGTTGCAAAGGACCTCGACGCACTTATCGAGCGCGTATACGGACAGGTATTCATACCGCCCGTGGAAGTTCTCGCCGCCGGTGAACAGGTTGGGGCAGGGCAGCCCTTCGTAGGACAGGCGCGCGCCGTCCGTGCCGCCGCGGATCGGCTCCACATGCGGGGTCACGCCCGCCTGGATCATCGCCTGCTTGGCTTCTTCCACGACATGCATATGCGGGAGGAGCATCTCCTTCATGTTGCGGTAATTGTCCACGATGGACACCTCGACCGTGCCCGCACCGTATTTCTCGTTCAAAAAGGCCATGTTGGCGAGGAACCGCGCCTTGCGCGCCTCGAGCTTGTCCGCGTCGTGATCGCGCAGGATGTAATGCAGGCGCGTGAGCTCCACGCTGCCGTCGAACTGCATCAGGTGCGCAAAGCCCTCGTATCCTTCGGTAAACGCCGGGATCTCGAATACGGGCAGCATGGCGTTGAATTCCATGCCGATGAGGATGGCGTTTTTCATCTTGCCCTTGGCGGAGCCGGGGTGGATGTTCTTGCCGTATACGGTGACATCCGCCTGCGCGGCGTTGAAGTTTTCATATTCCAGCCCGCCGAGTGCGCCGCCGTCCACGGTATAGGCATAGTCGGCGTCAAAGCCGGGGATGTCGAAGTGGTCCGCGCCGCGGCCAATCTCCTCATCCGGCGTGAAGGCGATCTTGACCGCGCCGTGCGGCTTGTCGCTTTGGAGGATGCGTTCCGCGGCGGTGAGGATCGCGGCCACGCCGGCCTTGTCGTCCGCCCCGAGCAGGGTGGTGCCGTCGGTCACGACCAGATCCTGCCCCACGCAGGCGGACAGCGAGGGGAATTCCGCCGGGGAAAGGCGGATGCCCTGTTCGGCGTTGAGCACGATGTCGCCGCCGTCATAGTTGGAAACGATGCGGGGGCGGACATGCTTGGCAGTGATGTCCGGCGAGGTGTCCATATGCGCGATGAGCCCGATGCGCGGCGCGGCGGGGTCCGTCGCGGGGATACTCCCGTATACATAGCCAAAGGAATCCATATGCGCGTCGGCGATGCCCATGGCCTGCATTTCCTCCACGAGCGCGGCGCCCAGGATCTTCTGCCCCGGCGTGCTGGGCACGGTGGAGGATTCCTCCGACGAAGTGGTTTCAAAAGAGACATACTGTAAGAATCGCTGCAATGCGTCCATAAATACCTCCGAAATGCACGCTGCCTGTTTCGGAAACCGGCAAACTGTGCTATGCTTATACTAAGATTATAGCATCCAGCCGCGACTTTGGGCAATGGATGGATTGGAAAGAAAAAAGGATTGCAGGGAGGAAACAATGGAAAAGGCACAGATCGCCGTCGTCGGATTGGCCGTCATGGGGGAAAACCTCGCGCTCAATATGGAGCGCAACGGGTTTCGCGTCGCGGTGTATAACCGCACGGTGGAAAAGGTAGACCGGTTTTTGGCGGGGCGTGGCGCGGGCAAACGCTTTGTGGGCGCGCATTCGGTGCAGGAATTGACGGAGGCGCTCGCGCGTCCGCGCATCCTCATGCTGATGATCCGGCAGGGCGCGCCGGTGGACGCGTTCATCGAGCAGGTGCGCCCGTATCTGGAGGCAGGGGACATCCTGATCGACGGCGGGAATTCCAATTTCGAGGACACCCGGCGGCGCGCGGCCGCGCTGGAGGCGCAGGGGATCGGATACCTCGGTTGCGGCGTGTCCGGCGGCGAGGAGGGCGCGCTCCTGGGCCCGTCGCTCATGCCAGGCGGTTCCCGGGCGGCGTGGGAAGCGGCGGCGCCCATCCTCACCCGGATCAGCGCCAAGACCCCGGCGGGCGAGCCGTGCTGTGGGTATATCGGCCGGGACGGCGCGGGGCACTTCGTCAAGATGGTGCACAACGGCATCGAATACGGCGATATGCAGATCATCTGCGAGGCGTATCAGATGATGCGCGATGTGCTGCACCTGCCGGCGGAGGAGATCGGGCAGGTCTTTGCCGCGTGGAACGGGACGGAGCTCAACAGCTACCTCGTGGAGATCACGGCAAACATCCTGCAAAAGAAAGAGGACGGCGTGCCGGTGGTCGACCGGATCCTGGACACGGCGGGGCAGAAGGGCACCGGCAAATGGGCGGGCATCTGCGCTCTACAGGAAGGGATCCCGCTGACGCTCATCGGGGAGGCGGTCTTTGCACGCTGCCTGTCCGCGGCCAAGGAGGAACGCCTTGCTGCGGAGATGGTCTTCCCGCAGCCGAAACGGGTATTTTCGGGGGACAAGGCGGCGTTTTTGGAGGCATTGCGCCAAAGCGTCTATGCGGCAAAGATCGTCTCCTATGCGCAGGGCTTTGCGCTGATCCGGCAGGCCTGCAAGACCTATGGCTGGGAGATCGACTGCGTGCAGGTGGCGAAGATCTGGCGCGCGGGTTGCATCATCCGTTCCGGCTTTTTGGACCGGATCAGCGAGGCCTATGCGCGCGACGCGGCGCTGTGGAACCTGCTGCTCGACGACTATTTCGCGGACTGCATCCGCCGGGCGGAGGCCGGTTGGCGGCAGGTCATTGCCGAGGCCGCGCGGCAGGCGATCCCGATCCCGGCGATCTCCTCGGCGCTCAGCTATTTTGACGGATACCGCTGCGGGCGGCTTCCGGCGAACCTTTTGCAGGCACAGCGGGACTATTTTGGCGCGCACACCTATGAACGGGTGGACGCGCCCCGCGGGCAGTTCTTCCACACCGACTGGACGGGGCACGGCGGCGCGACCTCGGCGTCGGAATATTCCGTTTGAGGCAGAGAAGCATGACGAATCGGGAAATTTTGCAGGTTGCGATGGAGCAGTCCGCGCGCGACCTCGGGTGCGGCGCGGCGGACTTCCTTGCGGGGGAAAACAAGGTTTTCCCCTGGCGGTTGGGGCCGGAGGCCAAGAAGTATTATAAGGAACCGACGAGTGGGATATTGCTGTCCTATGGGAGCGGCATCGTCGCCGCCGTCCACGGGGAGCTGTGCGCGGCGGTGGAGGAATACCTCTGCGGCCGGGAATGGTACCACGCCTTTGGCACGCCGGACCTGTACCGCCTAAACGAGCGCTTGGCGGTGGCCGGGCAGGAGGCGGCGTTTCTGGCGGAATACTACCTGCCGCGGGTGGAGAAGATGTCCCCGCAGCCGTGCGCGTATGAATTGCGGGTGCTGCATCCGGCGGATTTTGCGGAGCTGTACCGCCCGGAATGGAGCAACGCGCTGTGTGCGGAACGGCGGGAATTGGATGTGCTGGGCGTGGGGGCGTATGACGGCGGCCGCCTGGTGGGGCTGGCCGGGTGCTCGGCCGATGCGCCGCAGATGTGGCAGATCGGCGTCGATGTGCTCCCGGCCTATCGCCGGCAGGGGATCGCCGCGGCGCTGACCAGCCGCCTGGCGCAGGAGATCCTGCACCGCGGTAAGGTGCCGTTCTATTGCACCGCCTGGGCCAATGTGCCCTCGGCCCGCAACGCGGTCGCGTGCGGGTTCCTCCCGGCCTGGGTGGAGATGTCCCTCCGCCCGCAAAACAGAGCATGAAAAAAGGCAGCCGTTTGGCTGCCTTTTTTAGGCAGGAATGGTGTGCGAGAGCCCCTTTTTTCGGAACCGCAGGGCGAGCAGGATGCCGCGGCAGACATTGTCGCCCACCATGCACAGCCAGACGGCGTTCAGCCCCAGATGGAACACATGCACGCACAGGAAGGTCCCCAGGATGCGGATGCCCCACATGCCGATGAGGCTGTAGAGGAAGGGTCGCCGCGTGTCGCCCGCTCCGTTGAAGATGCCCTCCAGGATGATGGAGATGCCGAACACCGGCTCGGACAGCGCGACGATGCGCAGCGCGGATGCACCGAGCGCGACGACATCGGCATCCGGCGTGAAGAGCTGCATCATCTGCCGCGAGAGCAGGAACAGCAGCCCGCCCGTCACGACCATAAAGCCGAAGGACAGCCAGATGAGCATGCGGGAGGTCTCGTGCAGCCGCTTGGCGTCCCGTGCGCCGATGGCGTTGCCGGTGAGCGTGGTGGCTGCCGACTGCATGCCGTAGCCGGGGATATAGAACGCCTCCTCAGCGGTGAGCGCGATGGAGTGCGCGGCGAATACCGTCGTGCCGAGCGAGGTGACGAGGCGGGTGAAGACCACCTGCCCAAGGCAGGTCGCGAGGCGGCTCAGGGCGATGGGCGCGGCGATGCCCAGCATGACGCGCAGAGCGGGCGTGTGCTTTTCGCGCAGGTTTTTCCACTGGAAGGCGAATACCTCATGCCTGCGCAGCGCGCGGATCATCCACAGCCCGCCCAGCACATAGCAGATGGCGGTGGAGACGCCCGCCCCGGCGACGCCCCAGCCCAGCCCGAACATGGAAAACGAGAGGCCGAACAGGCGCACGGTGCGCGTCTCATAGATGAACAGGAAGTTGAGCAGGATGTGCACCAGGTTGATGATCAGGTTGACCCGCATCGCGGTGCGCGTATCGCCCGCGCCGCGCAGCACGGCGCCGAAGATGATGTTCATGGCGTTGAGCAGGTAGGGCGCACAGATGAGCGCAAAATAGACGGAGGCATCCCGCCGGATCGCCTGCTCCGCCCCGAGCCACGCGGGCAGGAAGGGGCTGACGCCGAGCGTGAGCGCCGTTATCACAAGGCCGAGGACCAAAGACGCTTTGACGGCCTGTGCGGCATAGGTGCGGACCTCGTCGGCGTTTTCCTCGCCGATGGCGCGGGAAATGCAGGCGGTCGCCCCGATGCCGATGGCAAAGGCCGGGCTGTTGATGAGCCAGCAGACGGTGGCCGTGAGCCCGACGGCGGCGGAGGCATTTTTGCCGAGCCCGCCGATCATGGCGGTGTTGATGTAGATGACGATGGTTTGCAGCGCCTGTTCCACGATGGTGGGCCAGGCGAGGCGTAAAATGACGCCGAGCAGGCTGCGGCGCGAATTCGATTGCGATTTCATGACATTCTCCGTTTCAAAGTCTCCCAAAGCGGCAATACCTATCATAAAGGATATAGTAAGGATAGAGTCAAGGGGGAACAGGATGAAGCGCATATTTCATTTGACGAGCGGAGAGCTGGCCGAGCTGGTGGGCGTGAGCAAGCAGACGGTGCTGTATTACGACAAGGTCGGCCTGCTCTGCCCCAAGGGGCGCATGGGCAATCGCTACCGCTACTATTCCCTGCAGCAGGCGGCGGAGCTGCGGATGATCCTGACCTTCCGCGACTTGGGCATGTCGATCCAGGAGATCCGCGACTACCTGCAGGTCCGCACGCCGGAGGCATATCTGCAGCTGCTGGGCGAGCAGCAGGAGCGGCTCCAGGCAGAGGCCGTTCGCTTGCAGCGCATGGTGGGGCGGATTCAAAAGGAGCGCCGGCAGCTTTCGCAGGCGATGGCGGAAGAAGGCGCGCCCATCCGCCTGTGCTGGCTGCCTGTGCAGGAACTATTGCGGGTGCAGTGCCGGGCGCAAAATAAGCGGGAATATATGGACCGGTTTTTGCAGCTTTCCCGGCGGTCGCGCGCGCAGGGCGAGGGATTTTCGCGGGAGATGTACTGCATCCTGCCTCGGGAGCGCCTGCTGGCGGGGAACTTTGAGCATATCTACGGATATGCCGTGGCGGCAGACACGGATGCGGCGCAGGAGGATCCACTCTACTTTTTGCGCCCGGCCGGCGTTTATGCGGTGCTGTACCACCGGGGGACCTATGGCACGCTCAGCCCGACCTATGCCAATATGGCCGCATGGATTGAGGCGAAGGGATACCGCATCTGCGGAGACGCCTATGAAAAGAGCCTCTTTAACACGCTGACCGGTGAGCAACACGGCATGTATGTGAACGAGATCGCCATTCAGGTGGAAAAACGGCCGGAAGCGGCGGCGGAAAATTGACAAATGCGGGGCTTTTCACTACCATAGAGGAAACAGAGGAGGCAACACGCCGATGGAACATATTTATGAACATGCCTATGAGCTGATTGGACATACGCCGCTTTTGCGGCTTCGGACATGGGAACAGGCGCACGGAGCCTGCGCGGAGATCGTGGCAAAGCTGGAAAACCGCAACCCGGCGGGCAGCGCCAAGGACCGCGTGGCCATGCGCATGGTGGAGGAGGCCGAGCGGACGGGGGCGCTCAAGCCGGGCGCCACGATCATCGAGCCGACGAGCGGCAATACGGGCATCGGCCTGGCGTTTGTCGCGGCGGCCAGGGGGTATTCCTGCATCTTCACCATGCCGGACACGATGAGCCGGGAACGCATCCTGCTCCTGCAGGCCTATGGGGCGCAGATCGTGCTGACACCGGGGGCGCAGGGCATGGCGGGGGCGATCCAAAAGGCGGAGGAGCTGCACGGGCAGATCGAGGGCAGCTTCATCCCCGGACAATTTGACAACCCCGCCAACCCGGCGGCGCATTTCGCCGCGACCGGCCCGGAGATCTGGGAGGACGCGGGACACCGCGTGGACTTTTTGGTGGCCGGCGTGGGCACCGGCGGCACGATCACCGGCACGGGCAAGTTTTTGAAGATGCAGGACCCGGGCATCCGGGTGGTCGCGGTGGAACCGGCAGATTCGGCCGTCCTTTCGGGAAAGCCCGCCGGGCCGCATGCGCTGCAGGGGATCGGCGCGGGGTTTGTGCCCAAGGTGCTCGACCGGACGGTGTTGGACGAGGTCCTGCCGGTCGAGGCGGAGGACGCCTATGCGGCGGCGCGCGAGCTGGCGCGGACGGAGGGCGTGCTTGTGGGGATCTCCTCCGGCGCGGCGGCGCATGCGGCGATGCAGCTGGCAAAGCGCCCGGAAAACGCGGGCAAGCGCATCGTTGTGGTGCTCGTGGATTCAGGCGAACGGTATCTATCGACAAAGCTATTTCAGGAAGGAGAAAACTGATATGTGGGGAATCATTGGTGCAATGGATAGCGAGATTTCCCTGCTGCGCACGCAGATGCGGCAGGAGCAGGAGATCCGCCGGGGCAATAAGGCATTTTATCGCGGATATATCGAGGAGCAGCCGGTCGTCGTGACCAAGTCCGGCATGGGCAAGGTCAACGCCGCCATGTGCGCGCAGATGCTCATCGATCTGTTTGGCGCGGATCATCTTGTAAACACCGGCATCGCGGGCGGCATCGCCGACGGGCTGCATGTGGGCGATGTCGTGATCGGTAGCGCGGCCGTGCAGCACGACTTCGACCTGACGCCCGTGGGCTATGTCCGCGGGTATATCGAGGGGCCGGACCGGGAGAAGCCGACCCTGTTCGCGGCGGACGCGGACCTGGTGGCTCGCCTGCGGCGCGCGGCGGAGGAAGAGCTCCCCGCGGATAAGGTGCATGTCGGGTGCATCGCGACGGGCGATCAATTCGTCAACGCGCGGGAAGTGAAGCTGCATCTCCGCGAGCGCTACGCTGCCTATGCCGCGGAAATGGAGGGCGGCGCGATCGCGCAGGTGGCGGAGGAAAACGGCGTCGCGGCCGTGATCTTGCGCTGCATTTCCGACCTGGCCGACGAGGGGTCGCAGGAGTCGGTGGAGAATTTTGAACAGCTTGCGGCGGACGCCTCCGCGCGCATCCTGGTGCGCATGCTGGCAAATTGCCGTGCGGAAGGCGGAGAGGCCGAGACCGTCTTTGCGGCGATCACGCAGCAGGCGCGGCAGGCGGCGGAGGAATTGGTGGACACGGCGCGGCTGGAGGAGGGCGACATCCTGGTCGTCGGCTGCTCGACGAGCGAGGCGGCCGGGCACAAGATCGGTTCCTATTCCAATAAAAAGCTGGCCGAGGCGATCTTTGACGGGCTGTACCCCGTGCTCCAATCGCGGGGGATCTACCTGGCGGCGCAGTGCTGCGAGCACTTAAACCGCAGCCTGGTGCTGGAAAAAGAGGCGGCTAAGCGCTATGGGTATGAGCGGGTCAATGTCATCCCGCAGCCCAAGGCGGGCGGATCCTTCGCGACGACGGCGTATGAACGGTTCGCCTCCCCGGTCATGGTGGAAAAGGTGCGCGCACGGGCGGGTATGGACATCGGCGGGACGATGGTCGGCATGCACCTTGCAGAGGTGGCCGTGCCGGTGCGCCTGCGCGTGAACAAGATCGGCGAGGCAAACCTGATCTGCGCCCGGGTGCGGGCAAAATTCGTGGGCGGGTCGCGCGCGATCTATGACGAGACGCTGCTGTAACGCGCCGCATAAAGCCGCAAAGAAGAGGGGGCCTTCCCCCTCTTTTTTGTGCGGAAAGTGGCGGGTGCACATTGTAAGAAGCAGCCCGGGATGGTAAAATAAAAAGAAGAATGGCGTTTTGTCGCCGCAGGGAAGAGGAAGGCATTCATGGGCTATATCGGAACGAGCGCATTGTTGAAAAGTTTGGGTATTTCCAAAAAAGCATTGTATAGCCTGGTGAACAGCGGCGAGGTCGCTTCCCCGCGCAAGCGGGGCGGGCGCTATCTGTGGAGCGAGCAGGAGGCGACGGAGATCGTCTGCGCCCTGGCGCGCCGGAGCACGCAGGACGCGCTGGCCTTCGATCAGCTGGAAAAGCGATACCTGGGCGGCAAGGCCAAATACAGCGCCTTTATCCGTGAGACGGCGGACGCTTTCTGCCCGGGCTTTGAGAGCTTTGCGGACTATTTCGCGGGGACGGGTGGGTCGGCCGAGGCGTTTTCAGACAAGACGCTGCTGGTGAACGACCTTTTGTATTCTTCCTATCTGTTCCTGCTGGCCTGGTACGGGCCGGAGCGGGCGGATATGCCCAAGCTCTCCCGCTGGATCGGGGAATATAACCACGCGGCCCCGGCCGGGGAAAACTATGTCTCCCAGCAGTTCGGCGGGACCTATTTCGGCCCGGCGGCGGCGCGCAAAATCGGCTATGTCCGCGAGGATATTGAGCAGAAATACGCGGCGGGGGAGATGAACGCGCGGGAGCGGGCGATCCTGCTTGCCTCGCTTTTGCAGGCGATGGACGGCGCAGCCAACATCTACGCGCACTACGACACCTTTAAGGCCCCGCCCGTCAAGTGGGCGCCGCTGGAGATGCGCCTCCCGGCCATTTCCAACGAGAACGACCCGGAAAACCGCGTGTTTCAGACGGATGCCAACATGCTCGCGGCCTATACCTACAGCGATGTGGCCTACCTCGACCCGCCGGTAGACTCCCGGCAATACGGCGACATTTACCACCTGCCGGAAAACATCGCGCAGTGGGCCAAGCCGGAGCTGCGCGGCAAGACAAAAAAGGTCGCCCGGGCGCAAGGCAAGAGCCTGTATTGCAAGAAGGGGGCGGCGCAGGTGTTCGCCGCGCTCGTGGAAGGGTGCAAGGCAAAATGCATCCTCGCGGCGCTGCCCGAAAAGCAGGAGGGCCGCGGCGCGCGGTCGTCGCTCAAATTGTCGGCGGAGGAGATGCTTGATTGTCTGCGCAAGCACGGGGAGGTGCACATTGTGTTTCCGCCGCTGCCGCCCAAGACGCCGGCGGAAAAGCAGCTGCTGCTCTCCTATGAATTCAAGAAAAAGGAAGACAACTCGCGCGAAAGCGCCAACAAAAAGGGCGGCTTGCTGGTCTGCCGATGCGGGGTCCCGCCCCGGGAATGGGTGGATTCGCCCATCAATTTCACGGGCGGCAAATACCGGGAGCTTTCCTCGCTGCTGCCCTATTTTCCGGCAGACATCCGGCGGATGTGGGATGTGTTTTCCGGCGGGTGCAGCGTCGGCGTGAATGTAGCGGCACAAAAGACCGTGTTCGTCGACCAGGACGAGGCGGTCACGGCGCTGTTTGCAGCGATGCGCGCGGCGGGCGGCGGCTTTTTTGGCGAGGTGGAGCAGGTCATTTCCGACTTCGCTCTGTCGCGGTCCTGGGAAAAGGGCTATGAATTCTATGGCGTGGCGGCGGAGGCAGGGCTGGCCAA
Source organism: uncultured Christensenellaceae bacterium (assembly GCA_934555865.1). Taxonomy (GTDB): domain Bacteria; phylum Bacillota; class Clostridia; order Christensenellales; family Christensenellaceae; genus QANA01. The sequence goes on from CAKTFI010000001.1 coordinate 76,705, forward strand.
TGTGAACAAGGAGGCCTATGCCCGCCTGCGGGAGGCGTTCAACGCGGAGCGCCGCCGGGACACGCGCTATTACGCCATGCTGTATGTGCTTATCGTCTATGGCTTCAACAACATGCCGCGCTTTAACCGGATGGGGGAATTCAACCTGCCGGTAGGCAAGCGCGACTGGAACGCCAGCATGCAGGGCAAACTCCGCGCGTTTCTAAGCCGCCTGGAGGAGGTGGACGCCACCTTTTTGGCGATGGATTTCCGGCGGATCGACATCGCGTCGCTCTCGCCCGAGGAGGACTTTCTCTACCTCGACCCGCCCTATCTCGGCGCGGCGGCCTATTACAATCGGCAGTCTGTCTGGGCAGAGCGGGAGGAGCGGGCGCTCATGCGCTTTCTGGATCAACTGGACGCCTACGGCATCCGCTATGCGCTGTCTACGGCGCTTTCCTATGGTGGGACGCAAAACAAAGTCCTTGCCCGGTGGTTGGAACAGGAGGCCAGCCGCCACCGCATTTTCCGGCAGGAGGCGCAGGAAGGGGAAAAAATGCTGATTCTCAATTACTGATCGGCATATTCTATACAAAAGAGAGGAACACAAAATGGTTGTTATCGAAGTAAAGGATCTTGGCAAGATCAAGATCGAATTGGACGAACAGGCGGCGCCGATCACGGCCAAGAACTTCCGGGATCTGGTGGAAAAGGGCTTTTACAACGGCCTGATTTTTCACCGGGTGATCGCGGGCTTTATGATCCAGGGCGGCTGCCCCGAGGGGACGGGCATGGGCGGCCCGGGATATACCATCAAGGGCGAATTCGCGGCGAACGGCGTGGACAATCCCCTAAAGCATGTCCGCGGGGTCGTTTCGATGGCGCGGGCGATGGATCCGGACTCTGCCGGGTCGCAGTTCTTCATCATGCATGCGGACGCGCCCTATCTGGACGGACAGTATTCGGCGTTCGGCCGGGTCGTGGAGGGCATGGAGGTGGTCGACGAGATCGCGAACAGCATGACCGACTACAGCGACCGCCCCTATCAGGATGTCGTGATGGAAAAGGTATATTGGGAGGACTAAAAAAAGAGGCATTTGCCTCTTTTTTTAGATGATCGGATTCTTTTTGGAGAGCAGCGCGTCAAACGCCGAAGCGTAGACGGCAAAGGCGCGCTTTTTCCACGCGACGAGGTATTTGTCGGCCTCCTGCGCGGAATCGGCAAAGAAGCTCAGCTCAAAGATCGCGAGGTCATTTTCCAAAATCTGTAATGTGACGCGGTAGTGGTGCTCACCCAGGCGGATGGATTCCGCGTGTGTGCAGAAGCGGAGGCGCAGTTCCTGTGCGTGTTCCGCAAGATACCCGTCGATCGCGGCGCGCAGGCTGCGCAGGAGGTTGCCCTCGAACAGGGAGAGCGCGTCGACACCGGTGGGGCTCAGCGCATAGAACAGGCCATTGCGCTGCTGCCGGGGCGTGACCCATTGCGTTTGCTGCAGGTCGTGCAGGTTGCTTTTCAGGTCGAAGTATTCCATGAGGTGCAGCGCGGCGCAAAGCTCGGCAAGCGATTCCTCGCCGAGCGGGCATTCCGCCTGACGAAGCGCATAGAGAAGCGCGACCTTGCGCACGGCAATTTTTCCCTGATTGGTCTCCATCCGGGCACCTCCTTTCCTGCTTCATTATAGCACGAAGGCAAAAAAGGTGGCAAGCCGGGCGGCCGTGGCGGAGGGAAAGATTTTTCAAAGTTTTTTGTAAAAAAACTTGCAATTTCGTGGGAGATGAGTATAATAAATATAGCACACGGGATTATAGCTCAGCAGGCTAGAGCGCTACGTTGACATCGTAGAGGTCGTTGGTTCGAGCCCAATTAATCCCACCAAACCTGGGGTGCTGGTTATGCTCTGATTTTAGACCCACGCTTTGTAAAAGGGTTTTCGTGTCTTGATAGATTGGGAATGCACGCCCATTGCGGATGGGAAGCACAAAGGTCTAAGCAGATTACCCACCTGCCGAGAGGCGGGTTACAAAATGGAGCAGACGACACGCCTGGGGATCCTTTTTTGGGACGCGGATAGCCGAATAGTGTAACGGTAACACCTACGACTCTGACTCGTATTTTCTAGGTTCGAATCCTAGTTCGGCTGCCACCGGATGGAGCAAAGCATGCTTTGCTCCATTTTTTTGTGGAAAAACGGAAAAATGCTGCCGGCATTTTCAAAATCTATGATGCAAAAGGAGGACGGCATGCTGCGGGAACGGTTAGCAGAGCAGGGTGTGTTGATACTGGACGGCGCGTTGGCGACGGAGCTGGAGCGCCGGGGGTGCAATTTGCAGGACAGCCTCTGGTCGGCCAAGGTGCTGATGGAGGAGCCGGAAAAGATTCGCCAGGTGCACGAGGATTATTTCCGCGCGGGAGCGGACATCGGCATCTCGGCGAGCTATCAGGCCAGCGTGCAGGGCTTTTTGGAGCGCGGCTATTCCGCGGCGCAGGCGCGGGAATGGATCCGCGCGTCGGTGCGGCTGCTGCGGGAGGCGGGAGAGGCGTATTGGCAGGCGGGGGGCAAGGCGGCCGGGCGGCCGCGGCCGATCGCGGCGGCCTCCATCGGCCCCTATGGCGCGTATCTGGCCGACGGGTCGGAATACCGCGGCGATTACGGCATCTCGGAGGAGGCGCTCGTCGCCTTTCATGCAGAGCGGCTGCGCCTCCTGGAGGAGGCGGGGGCAGACCTCTTCGCCTGTGAGACCATCCCCTCGCTTGGCGAGGCGAAGGCGATCCTGCGGGCGATGGCGCAGCAGGGCTGTACGCTGCCCTGCTGGATGAGCTTCAGCTGCCGCGACGGGGTGCACATCTCCGAGGGCACGCCCATCGCCGCGTGCGCGGAATTTTTGGATGCGCAGGACCGGGTAGAGGCGATCGGCGTCAACTGCACTGCGCCGGAATACATCGAGGGGCTGATCCGGGAGATCCGCCGCGCCTCGGGCAAGCCCATCGTTGTCTATGGCAACAGCGGCGAAGCGTATGACCCGACGGAAAAGGTCTGGCACGGGCGGGAGACCGCGCCCTGCTATGCGGACTGGGCGCCGAAGTGGTACGCGGCGGGTGCGCGCATCCTGGGCGGGTGCTGCCGCACGACACCGGCGGACATCGCCGCGATCTACGCCTGGCGCGCGCGGATGCAGCAACAATAGAAAAAGGCGGACAAAGGACTTCAGCCCTGGGCGGAGTCCTTTTTTGCTGCGCATTTTCCGGCGGGGCGATTCGGGTCGGGGGAAATGCCGAGCAAAAAGTCGGCGGAGATGTTGTAGAACAGGCAGAGTGCCCGCAGGTGCCGGAGCGGCAATTCGTTGGCGCCGCGTTCATAGCGGGCGTACATGGTCTGCGAGGTGCCGAGCAGGCTGGCCACCTGCGTCTGCGTCAGGTCGTTGTCCTCTCGAAGATCGCGAAGCCGGTTAAAATAGGTTTTCATAGACGCCCCCTGCATGACAAATTTCCTTCATTCTAATGGAGGCGGCCGGATGCTCCTTGACTTTAGTAAATATATTTACTAAACTAGAGATAACACGACAAATTTCGTGGAGCTTTTTGAGAGGAGTAAGAAAAATATGGGTACTTGGTTTCGGAAGAATGCGTGGCGTCTCGCGGGGATGCTCGTGGGCGCGGTCATCGTGATCCTGGGGATCGCGATGTTTGGCAGGAATGCCGGGGCGACGCGGGACAGCAGCATTGCCTTCGGCGCGGATTTCTATACGGAGGTATACCGGGCGGCGGCCGGCACGGCCAACAATGTGCGGCGGCTGGCGGAGCTGGTGCGCACAGGCTTTGGGTCGCTGCTGCTGGCGACGGGGCTGTTGACGATCTGCGGGAATGGCGCGAAACTCACCGCCCTTTCCCCGAAAAAGAAGGCGGTTGCCCCGCAGGCATCGGAACAGGCCTGGTGGAGCAATCACGATCGGGTTGTCCCGCAGGCATCGGAACAGGCGGCGGCAGCGCCGCAGAAAGCGCAGGTGGACGATGCGCAGGGCTGAGCGGAGACTCTGCGCGCTGTGCCTGACCCTGCTCATGCTACTTGCGTTTTGCGGGTGCGTCGGGCGCAAGCCGTATACCGAGGCGATGCAGCTGTTGGGGCTTATCGAGACCGAGACCAAGGAAGGGGAGGTCATCCCGGCACAGGCGGCAGTGGAGGACGAGTTCTATACGATGGACGCCGACACGCTGGAAGAAGCGATCGAGCTGTTGGAGCAGGCGGGGAAGTACAAAAATGCGGCAACCGTCCTTGCGCACGCGAGGCAGAACCTCGCCTATGTGCGCGCGGTGGAGAGCTTCCAGCGAGGCGACTTTTCCGTGGCGGAGAGCGCCTTTTCGGAGCTGGAGCCCGGCTTTGCGCAGAGCGAGAAGTACCAATTGGCGATTACGATGCTTTCCCGGGCGAGTGGGACATGGACGGCGTCGGTGAGCGGCAGCCCGGATTACTCGGAATACTATGAGGATCAGATGCTGAACGGCACGGTCACCTGCACGATCGCCGCGCCCTATTCGATCGGCGAATCCGAATATTCCGACTGCGACTGGGTCGCCAATGCGAACATTTCCGTGCAGGCGAGCTATTCCGTTTTGGAGGGCGAGGGATACCGCCAGCACAGCATAGGCATGAAGTCTGTCAACAAGCAGAAAGTGACCGGGTTTCATCATGTGACGGATACGATGGGGGAATTGGACTCGATGATCCTGATCAAGAACGAAGAATATAAGGACTTTCTCTTTACGCCGCGCAAGGGCGTGTATTCCATGATCTCGATGGAATATGACGCGGAAGCGGACACGATCACCCTGACGGAGGTCCCCTATGACATGAACTGGGCGACCTCCTATCCGTCCGAAGTGACCGTGGTGACGCTGCGGCGGGAAGCGGAGGCATAAGAAGGACAACGACACAAGGAAAGGCGGGCTGCCTTTCCTTTTTTGTTCCGAAAATTCTTGAAAGTTTTACACGGGCGGGGTTTCCGCGATTGAGCGGGCGGGGGAAATCTGGTAAAATGGAAGGGTCGCAAAGCGGCAAAGGTATTTTTCTATTTTATCGTCTCTTTTTAGGAGGAATTATTTATGGATCTTTTTGCAAAAATGGACATCCCGCTTTTGGAACAGGTGCGGGAAGCGAACATCTACCCCTACTTTCACGAGCTGCAGTCGCGGCAGGGGCCGGAGGTCATCATGGAGGGCAAGCGGCGGATCATGCTCGGTTCCAACAACTATCTGGGCCTCACGACCAACGAACGCGTGATCGAGGCGGGCATCAAGGCGCTGGAAAAGTACGGCACGGGCTGCTCGGGTTCGCGGTTTTTGAACGGCACGCTGGATATGCATGTGCAGCTGGAGCAGGAGCTTGCAGACTTCGTCGGCATGGAGGCGGCCGTGACCTTTTCGACGGGCTTCCAGTCCAACCTTGGCATCATCAGCGCCGTCGTCGGCCGGAACGACTATGTGATCTGCGACCGCGAAAACCACGCGAGCATCTATGACGGATGCCGGCTGTCCTATGGCAAGATGCTACGGTATCGTCACAACGACATGCAGGACCTGGAGCGGCAGCTTCAAAAGGTGCCGGACACGGCGGGCATTCTCATCGTGACGGACGGCGTGTTCAGCATGGGCGGTGACATCGCGAACCTGCCGGAGATTGTCCGGCTGGCGCAGCAGTACGGGGCGAAGGTCATGGTGGACGACGCGCATGGTCTCGGCGTGTTGGGCAACGGCGGTCGTGGGACGGCGGATTATTTTGGATTGACGGATGAGGTGGACATCATCATGGGCACCTTCAGCAAGTCACTGGCCAGCCTCGGCGGGTATATGGCCGCGAGCAAGCGGGTGGCGGACTATGTGCGCCATACCTCCCGGCCGTTCATCTTCAGCGCGTCTATTCCGCCGGCAAACTGTGCGAGTGCGCTCGAGGCGCTGCATGTGCTGAAGGAGACGCCGGAGCTCGTCACGCGGCTGGCTGACCTGTCGACCTATATGCGCGATGGCCTAACCAAGCGGGGCATTTCTATCCGGGAAAGCCAGACGCCGCTGCCCACGCCGTGCGCGACGCCCATCATCCCCATCTATACCTACGAACCGATGGAGACCTTCCACACGGCCAAGCGGCTGTACGACGAAGGGGTATATGTCAACAATGTGCTGCCCCCGGCGACGCCGGAACACGAATGTCTGCTGCGCACCAGCTATATGGCGACGCACACCACGGCGCTGCTGGATGAGGCGCTGGACATCCTGGAAAGGGTGCTTGCGGAGAATGCCTGAGCCAAAGGTCGCCATTGTGACGGGCGCATCCGGTGGGATCGGCTATGCCACCGCCAAGCGCCTCGCGGCGGCGGGGTATCGCGTCTATGGCCTCTCCCGGCATCCGCGGGAGGAAGCCTGGATGCACGGCCTGGCGGCGGATGTCTGCGACGCGCAGGCGGTAGAGAGCCTCGTTGCGCAGGTGTATGCGGCGGAGGGGCGGATCGACCTGTTGGTGAGCAACGCTGGGTTCGGCATCTCCGGCCCGGTGGAGGACACGCTCCCCGCGGACGCCAAGCGGCAGATGGATGTCAACTTCTTCGGGTTCTTCCACTGTGCGCGGGCGGTTATCCCCTATATGCGCGCGCAGGGCGGCGGCTGCATCGCGGCGGTGAGCTCTGTGGCGGGGGCGATCCCCATCCCCTTTCAGGCGTTTTACTCGGCGAGCAAGGCGGCGATCAATTCGCTGAGCCTCGCGCTTGCAAACGAGGTGCGGCCCTTTGGCATCCGCGTGCTGGCCGTCATGCCGGGCGATGTGCGGACGGGCTTCACCGCGGCGCGCGAAAAGGGGACGGCCGCGCCGGATTCCCCCTATGCCGGGGTGCTGGAACGCTCGGTCGAGGGCATGGAGCGGGACGAGCAGGGCGGCATGAGCCCGGACTATGTGGCGAAATGCATCTGCCGGGCCGTGGCGCGCAAGCGTCCGCGCCCGCTGTATACCGTCGGCGGGAAATACCGGGTGTTCACCTGCCTCGCAAAACTGCTGCCGGCGCGGCTGTGCAACTGGCTTGTGGGCAAGCTGTACGCCTCTTGAAAAGAAAGAAAAAGCACAGGACCTTCGTTTGGTTCCGTGCTTTTTTGTGCGAAAATTTGCTTGTCCGCGCCTTATGCGAGCGGGTTGCCCTCTCCGTCCAGCATGGGCAGCGGGGCGAGGAATTGAATGTCCGTGCGCCGCGCGGCATCGCCCTCGGCCAGCGCGGCCATGCGCCCCACGATCTGTCCGCCTGCCTTTTCCACGAGGGCTTCTAGCGCCTTTAGGGATTCGCCGGTGCTGATGACATCGTCCACGATGAGCACCCGGCGGCCGGCCAGCAGCTTCGTCTCGCGGTCACCGAGGTAGAGCGTCTGCGTATTCTTGGTCGTGATGGACTGCACCTCGACCGAGATGGGGTTGGGCATATAGACCTTGAGCCCCTTGCGCGCCACGACATATTCGTTGACGCCGCTCTGCCGCGCCATTTCGTGCACGAGGGGGATGCCCTTGGACTCCGCCGTGATGAGGATGTCGTGTTCCGGGGCGATCTTTAGAAGCTCTGCCGCGCAGCGGGTCGTGAGCTCTACATCGCCGAACAGGATGAAGGCGGCGATGCTCAGGGATTCATTGAGCGGGCACACGAGCAGATCGCGCTCCAGCCCGGCCACTTGCAATGTATAGTAGGAATGCATGGTGTATATACCTCAAAATAAAGATTATTGGAAATCCAAGTCCAGTTCGACGGCCTCTTCCTCGACGGGGACACGGGAAATCTCTGCCCCGAGCGCGATGAGCTTATCCTCGATATGGTCATAGCCGCGGTCGACATATTTGATGTTGTAGATCTCGGTCGTGCCCTCGGCCATGAGCCCGGCGATGATGAGCGCCGCACCAGCCCGGAGGTCGCTGGCCTTGACCTGCGCGCCGGTCAGGCGCTCCACCCCGCGCACGACGGCGATGCGGTCGTCGATCGTCACCTGCGCGCCCATCCGGCGGATCTCGTCGATGTGCTTGAAGCGCGCCTCGAAGATGTTTTCCACGATGACACTTGTGCCCTCGGCTGTACTCAAAAGGACGGTTGCCGGCTGTTGCAGGTCGGTCGGGAACCCGGGGTAGGGATAGGTTTTGATGTTGGCGGCGTGCAGGCGCTTCGGCGCGCGCACACGGATGGCGTCGTCCAATTCCTCGATCTCTGCGCCCATCTCAAGCATCTTGGCGGTGAGCGCGTCCATATGCATGGGGACGATGTTTTTGACAAGCACATCGCCCTTGGTGGCCGCGGCGGCGATCATGAGTGTGCCCGCCTCGATCTGGTCGGGGATGATGCTGTAATTGCAGCCGTGCAGCCGCTCGACGCCGCGGATGCGGATGGTGTCCGTCCCGACGCCGCGGATGCGCGCGCCCATCTGGTTTAGGAAGTTGGCGACATCGACGACATGCGGTTCCTTGGCCGCGTTGATGAGCGTGGTGTTGCCTTCGGCCAGCACGGCCGAGAGCATGATGTTGATGGTCGCGCCCACGGATACTTGGTCGAAATAGATCTCACATCCGGTCAGGCGGTCAGCCTTGGCATGAAACACACCATAGTCGGTGTCGACCGCCGCGCCGAGCGCGGTCAGTCCCTTGATATGCAGGTCGATTGGGCGGCTCCCGATGTCGCAGCCGCCGGGGAGGTACACGCCGGTGTCCTTGAAGCGACCGAGCAGCGCGCCCACAAAGTAGTAGGAAGCACGCAGCCGACGCGCCAAGCTGATGCGGACATCGCCGTGCGAAACGGGGCGCGTGTCGATCACAACGGTCGTACGGTCCCGGAACTGGATCTTCGCGCCGAGGCGGTTTAGAATGTTTAATAAAATGATGACATCGTCGATGTGCGGGACATTTTCGATGGTAAAGACATCGGAAGCCAGCAGCGTGGCCGGGAGAATGGCGACAGCTGCATTTTTGGCGCCGCCGACGCAGACTTCGCCGCGCAGGGGTTTTCCGCCGTGAATGACAAATTTTTCTTCCATCGGGGTAGGGGTACTCCTTTACAAATTGGGCCGCGGGGCCCTGAGATCGTTCCAAGCGTTGGCGCTCAGAACATTTTTTTCTTCCAGAAGATCGCGGCCACCACCGCTGTCGCCACAAGCGAGATCCCGAGGACGATGTAGAACCCCCAGGGATTGTTGAGGAACGGCATGGAGGCGAAATTCATGCCCCAGAACCCGGAAAAGATGGAGGGGATCGCCATGACGATGGTCATCGAGGCGAGGAATTTCGTGACGATGTTCAGGTTGTTAGAGACGAGGGAGGCAAAGGCGTCCATCGTCCCGGAGAGGATCTCCATATAGATGCCGGCCATTTCGATGGCCTGCTTGTTCTCGATGATGACATCTTCCAGAAGATCGGAATCTTCCTCATATTTTAGTATATTATGGCTGCGCATGATTTTTTCCAGGATCACCTCGTTGGCCTTGAGGGAGGTGGAAAAATAGACGAGCGACTTGCTGAGGCGCAGCATCTGGATGAGCTCCCGGTTGCGCATGGATTTGTGCAGCATGTTCTCCAGCCGTTCGGAGGCCTTGTCGATCATGCGCAGGTACCGCAGGTACTTGGTCGCGTTGCGGTAGAGCAATTGTAATAAAAAGCGCGTCTTCTTCGCCGTGTCAAAGTCGCGGACACGGTTGTTCCAGAAATCCTCCGCCAACGCGGTCTCTTCCAGGCAGACGGTGATGATGTTCTGCTGCGTGAGAAATACACCAAGCGGAATGGTCTCATACGAAAAGCCGTCGTTGGTGGGGACGATGTGCGGGATGTCCACGATGATCGTGTTGACGCCGTCCTCATAGTCGATACGGGCGGATTCCTCTTCGTCGAGCGGCGCCCGCAAAAGCTCCGCATCGATGCCGAGCTCAGCCGATACCGCGTCGATCTCCGTCCCCGAAGGGTCGCCCAGATGGATCCACGCACCCGGCTCAATCTCGGAAAGTTCCCGCATGGTTCCCGTTGTTGTTGAAAGAATTTTGATCAAGCTACACCCGCTTTCTCAAAGCGGGCGGTCTTGTCACAGTCCGCTTTGCGTTGTCAAATTTGCCAAAAGAGAATCGTTTGCTTTACACAAAGGGTCTGTATCCAAATCTTCTACCTCATCCATACAAACTTTGCTCCCAGGGAGCATCCATGAAAATTATAAACTTTTTGTGATGGAAAAGCAACCCACCGCCGCCCTGTTTGCAGGGAGGGGAATCTGGTGTATAATCAATAAAAAAGGGGGGGCGGGACTATGCAGGCATATCCGGTGGGGACATGGGTTGAAACCAAAAAGCAGCACCCTTGCGGGAGCAAGGAATGGAAGGTGATCCGCGCGGGCGCGGATTATAAGATCCAGTGCGCCGGCTGCGGGCGGATCGTCATGTTACCCTATGAGGAACTGAAAAAACGGGTGAAGCGGGTGATCGAGCATGAATGAGGGCAACGCAAAGAAAATCCGTGTGATGAAGGAAACGATGAGCGTGATTGCCTGCTTTGCGGCTGCGCTCATCGCCGCGATTTGCATTCGGATGTTTGTATTCGAGCTGGTGCGGGTTGACGGGAATTCCATGAAGCCGACGCTCTATGACGGGCAGACGCTGTTTGTGGAGAAGATCTCCCTGCATACGGGCAACATCCAGCGCGGCGATATTGTGATCGTGCACTATCCGAACCGCAAGGGCGCGTTCGTCAAGCGCGTGGTGGGCGTCGCCGGCGACCGGATCGCGGTGCAGGACGGTGCACTGTATGTCAACGGCGAAAAGCAGGAGGAACCTTATACCCTGGAGGACACCATGCGCTGGGACACGGAGGAGACCGTCGTCCCCGAAGGGTGCTACTATGTCATGGGTGATAACCGCAACGATTCCATGGACAGCCGCAGCATCGGGCCGATCGCCAAGGACGCGTTTATCGGCAAGGCGCAATTCGTGCTCTGGCCACTCGGGGACATCCACTCGCTCTATGCCGGCGGCTGAGGCCGGCGGGGAAAGGAGAAGGCCGATGCATTTGCTGATCTGCAACGCAGGGAGCACATCGCTCAAATTGAAGCTATACGACATGCCCGCGGAACGGGTGCTGGCCGAATGCCGGATGGATCGCATCGGCGATGCGGCGGGCGGAGATTTTTCCTATCGCGACGCACAGCGGGAACACCGGGAGAGCGGTGTGATCCTCGAAAACTATGCAGCGGGGCTGCAAAAGTTCTTAGCCTGCCTGGGCGAGGAGGAGCTTCGCGCAGTGGAGGCCGTCGGGTTCAAATCCGTCCTTTCCCGCGGGCACACCGGGGTGCACCGCATCGACGAGGCGGTGTTGCAGGGCATGCGGGACTACCTCTCGGTTGCGCCGGTGCACAACCGCTGCTATTTGGAGGTCATCGGCGTGTTCCGCGCGCTGCTGCCGGGCGTGCCGCTTGTCGGTGCGTTTGAGACGTCGTTTCACGAAACGCTGGCGCCCGCGGCATACACCTATGCCGTCCCCTATGCCTGGCAGGAGGAATACGGCGTGCGGCGCTATGGCTATCACGGCGCATCGCATTCCTATGTGGCGGATGTGCTGACCGAGCGGCTTGGGACGCACTACCGGGCGGTTTCCTGCCACCTGGGCGGGAGCAGCTCCCTCGCGGCGATCGTCAACGGGCGGAGCCGGGAGACCAGCTTTGGGCTCTCCCTGCAGGCGGGCGTGCCGCAAAGCAACCGCTGCGGCGACATCGACCCGTTTATCCTGTTCCACATGCTGCAGAACGGCTACACGCCGGAGCAGCTGAAAACGGCGTTGGAAAAGGAGAGCGGCCTCAAGGGCATCTCGGGGCTGAGCGGCGACCTGCGCGACCTGCAAAAGGCGGCGGCAGAGGGGCACGCCCGCGCGGCGCTGGCCATCGAGATCTACTGCCGCGAGATCGCGCGGTATATCGGCGGGTATGCGGCGCTCATGAACGGGCTGGACGCCATCGCCTTTACGGGCGGGACGGGCGAGCACAGTGACCTGGTGCGCGCCAAGGTGCTTGCGCATTTTGCCTATCTCGGGGCGACGCCGCCCGGGGCCGCGCAGCCGGGACAGATCTGCGAGGTGAGCGGCGAGGATAGCCGTATCCGCGTGTTCGTCATTCCGGCGAATGAGGAATTGGGCGTGGCGCGTAAGACCTATGCGGCGCTGCACGAGGATTGAGTTTTCCGGGAAATACAAAACCGGGGCCGAGGGATACGGCTCCGGTTTTTTGATGCAGAAATGGGTTTGCACTGGGCATTTTTTGCGGGCACAAGGGCCCGGTCGTCCCTACGCCGCCGGATGGCCTTGCGGGGGGAAAAAATCCACCAGTGGGGGCGCCTCCTTGTTGGCGGGCATGCCGCTAGAGCGGCCGCACCAGGAACAGACAGGGGTTGGCTGCGTCCCAATAGTCCGGCAGCGTTTGCAGCGGCAAAAAGCCCTGCGAGAGGTAAAAGGCGCGCGTGCGCGCATATCCCTCGTCCGGGGAGGCGGCGTCCAGCGTCTTGACATGCAGCAGGCGGTAGCCCTGTGCGCGGCAGCCGGCGACGGCGCGGCGCATGAGCGCCGCGCCGACCCCACATCGGTGAAAGTCGGGCAGCACGCCCATCACATAGATCTCGCAGGCGGCGGGGGAAGTCTCTTGTAGGGCGAGGAAGCCCACGACCTTCCCGTCTCGCCGGGCGAGCAGCACGGGTAGATCCGCGCACCGGGCGGTATAGGCTTCCCGGGCGGAATCAATCCCGAACCACGCGGGCAGCGCGCGGAGGATGCGGTCTGCGGCCTGCCGCTTTTCGGCGGGCGATGCGCCATAGGCGACTTCGAGGGCGGCGCTCATGAAAGCAGAGTGGCGGAATAGCGGAGCGTGTGCGTCTCCCCGGGCTGCACCGTGCGAACGAAGGGCTTATCCTCGAAATTGCCGGTCTCATCCGCATAGGCGTTGAGGCCGACCCAGGGCTCCAGGCAGAGGTAGTCGGCGCGCGCGCCCGGCTTGGTCCACACACCCAGACGATCCGCGTTTTATTGCGTTGGGAGCCAGAATGGAAAAGCTGCGTGAGGAGCATGAGGCGGGGCTTCT
>CAKTFI010000002.1 GCA_934555865.1 uncultured Christensenellaceae bacterium
TCCGAACACAGAAGTTAAGCTCTTATACGCCGAAAGTACTTGGCTGGCAACGGCCTGGGAGGATAGGTAGCTGCCGGATTTGTAATAATCCTCCTTAGCTCAGTTGGTAGAGCGTTCGGCTGTTAACCGAAATGTCGTTGGTTCGAGTCCAACAGGGGGAGCCAAAGATCGACAAGCATTGATTGCTTGTCGATTTTTTTTATAATTTGCACTTTTTAGTCAACCCGCTCACGCCTGACTTCCTGTTATATGAGTTCTTTCCAACGCCCCCGATAACACGAAATATCGATATACATTTGAATGGAGCTTTCTCACTCTGCCTGCGTCGGCGGATTGATGTAAATCTTTTGTTTCCTCATTTGAAATCTGTTTTCCCCTATGTTATATTAAATCTATCTTTTAGGGGAGGAAATGAAATATAGCTTCGATCAATACAGGTATTCAAATGGATTCGCAGCTGCTGAATCTGAAGGAGATCAGCATTGCAAAAGTAAGCCCCGAAGTGATGGCACGGCAGCAGAGTGACCAGGAAGGATATAGATTATGATTTTGAGAACCGAGCGTCTCGTTCTGCGCCGCTGGGAAGAAAGCGATGCGGAGGATTTATACAAATACGCTAGCGATCCCGATGTGGGACCGATTGCCGGGTGGCCTGCACATCAGAGTTTGGATGAGAGCTGCGATGTGATAAAAAATGTCTTTCACGGTAAAGAGGCTTATGCCGTTTGTTTGAAAGAGGATGGCAAGGCTATCGGCACAATCGAACTGAATCTGAACGGGCATACCGACATGACCGACCGGGACGATGAATGCGAGATGTGCTACTGGCTTGGAAAACCGTTCTGGGGACGGGGTATCATGCCGGAAGCCGTGAAGGAAATGCTCCGCCATGCATTTGAGGACTGCGGTATGCAGAAAGTTTGGATCGGCTATTACGAGGGCAACACCAAGTCCAAGCGCGTCCAGGAAAAATGCGGTTTCAAGTATCAGTGGAAATCGGAGAATGTAGAAGTTCCGTTGATGCACGAAAAAAGGACAGGTTATGTGAGCCTGATGACGAAGGAAGATTGGGAGAGATCACATAGGACTATGAAGCGAGAACTTGGAATTGCGCGTTGTGGGCTGGCTTGCTGTTTATGCTCAGAGAATGTTACTTGTAAAGGATGTAAACGAGATGGATTTATGGAACTGTCATGGTGCAAGGATGCAGAATGGTGTGAGGTTCGCAGATGTGGCATTGATAAGAATCTAAGCGGGTGTTTTGAGTGCAAGCCCGCCGAATGCCGTAAGGGATTATATGCGGAAAAAATCAAGCCAAGAGCTTTCGCGGAATTTGCCCGGAGATACGGAGTTGAAGAACTGCTTGATTGTCTGGAACGCAATGAACAGGCAGGTATAGTTTATCATCGGGAAGGAATAATGGGCGATTACGATGATTTTGATGACTTAGAGGAACTGATCGGTTTTATCAGAAACGGTAAAAAGATGAGCATAGAATCGAAACCGATAGTACGAGAGGATGTTGAAACCGTCTGAAAGATGCAGGTGGAGGCATTCGCCGATCTTTTAGAGAAATACCAGGATTATGATATGAGCCCTGCGGCTGAAAGCATAGATAAAGTCTTAGCAAGGTTTGAACAGCCGTGGACTACATATTTTTTCATTATGGCAAATGATGAGAAAGTTGGAGTAATCCGTGTTGTAGATAAAAAAGACGGTAGCAGAAAGCGCATATCTCCTATTTGGATTATGCCGGAGCATAAAAACAAGGGATACGCTCAAGCAGCAATAACCGCAGCAGAACAAATATATGGTAGCCGTCACTGGTGCTTGGACACGATATTACAAGAAGCCGGCAATCTCCATCTGTGCGAAAAGATGGGCTATCATCAGACCGGACGAATCGATAATGTCAATGAGCGGATGGACATCGTTTTCTACGAAAAAGATTAAACATCGGTTCCACGAGGAGAACGCAATGTACGCACAGGCAGCGATAAAACCGAATCCCTTACTCCGTAACGGTGCATACGGCATCGTTATGAGGGGTGTGCAAAAATGCACACGGTGGTTGCCGCCTTTAAAACGATTCGGGATCAAGTGATTTTCACGAACAAACGGATTTTCGTCGTCAATGTGCAAGGGATAACCGGTAAAAAGACATCCTATTTTTCCTATCCGTATTCGAAGATCCAGTATTTTGGAATTGAAACGGCCGGTGTGTTGGATATTGACAGCGAGCTTGTTGTTGCCTTTAGCAATGGGGCGGTTTTGCAATTCGATTTTAAGTCCAAAGTGGATATTTGCAAAATCAGCGCTTTCATTTCGAATTATATTTTGTGAAGATGCGTTGACTTGCCTGTCGTTTTTTATGACGACTTGTCGCTTGTTTTCATAGAAAGAATACGGTGCTGTTTTTGGGCATACACAGGGGGCCGATATTTTCGCCGGATCGAGAGTATCGGCTTTTATCATAAGGATTTTCCATTGGCAAATGATCTGTGATAAAGGAAAATACTTGCCCAGAGACAGCTTTATATATCGATGATACTCTGACACGGGATGCGTGTTTTGCGGGATCGGTGTTTTTTTATGGGAGGCTTTCTCTGGATGGGAAGTGTAAGAACTGCCCGTTCGCTTCCTAACTGTGGGAATCGCCTTTTTCATGTGTTTTCCATAAATGCACCGTATTTCTTTTGCGAATGGCTGTATCTTGGCTGTAAATATGGTATACTGAAAAAAATATGTATGCATGCGTAGTAGAATTTGTAGGTAAGCGCCTGATCAATTTCGGGAAATGAAGCGAAGCTTTGGAACAGGCAAGTAGTTTATTCTATGGCTTTGTGTCTATAATCCACCCGTCGGGCATTGCGGTTTCGGAAAAAACTTAAAAATTTCAAAAATCTGCTTTCCCCTGCAAAAAATGGGGTATCTATACAATATACTGCAACCGTTGGGAGGGAAGAGTTCTGAAAACAATTCACGATGTGCGCCGGGCGCTCAAGGGCCTCAGCGGCAATGAGCTTGTGCTGCTCCTCCTGACGGCCTCGATCTTTCTCACCGTGTATGTGGAGATCGCCGTGCTCGTGCTGCTGCCCCTCTATATTCTGGCGACCAAGCAGGCGTTCATTTTGCTGCGGCGCAAGCAGGACGCGCTGTTTTTGTCGGTCTTCTGGGTGCTGTCTATGGTCGTGACCATCGCGCAGGGCGGGACGCTCTTGGACATCGGCATCGGCGTGCTCATGGTCTTTGCCTTTATCGCGATGATCTTCATCACCTATACGATGACGCAGCGCATTTTCCGCGTCATTTTGTCCTTTACCTGCCTCATGAGCGTGTATTGCTTTGCGGTGGCGCTCATCCAGAAATGCCTGGGCATGACCTGGGTGTGGGGCGCGCGCTATTCCTCCGTTTTTTCCAATCCGAACTACTATGCGTTCTATATCTCGCTGGTCGTGCTGTTTTGCCTGTACAATGTCTCGAAATGCCGCCGGTGGCAAAGCAAGCTGCTCTACCTGCTGCTCATCCCGATGAACCTCGTGGCGCTGTACCTGACCGAGTGCCGGACGACCTTTGTCGTGCTGCTTTTAAGTGTGCCGGTGCTGCTCGCGTTCTTTCACCGGAAGCGCTGGCTCGTGCTGTATCTGGCGCTCTTGGCCCTGGGCTGCGGCGTGCTTGTCGCCTTTCGGGGCAAGGTGCCGCTGCTCCCGCGGGTGGACGAGATCGGCGTGGACTTTGTAAAGCGCATGGACATCTGGCGCGGCGCGATCCAGAGCATCGGCGACGCGCCGCTGTTCGGGCGCGGGTATAACAGCTATGCGCGCATCCACACGCAGTACGGCACCTTCTCGGCCGACCATTCGCACAACCTCATCCTGGAGCTGTGCATGGACTTCGGGCTGGTCGGCGCGGTCGTGCTGTTTTCCTATTTTTTCATCAATGTTCGGAAAATTATCCGCCTGCATCAGCAGAATCAATGCCACACGCGCTATGCCCTGACGGTGGCGGTGCTGGCCTGCGTGTTCCTGCACGGGATGTTCGACATCACCATGCTCTGGCCGCAGACGGCGCTGCTGCTCATGTATGTGCTCGGCTTCAGCACGGATTACGACAAGGTCTATATCTTCAGCTCCGACCGCAGCCACCCGATCATCCTTATCCACAGCTTTGAAAAGCGCGCGAATGGGGAAGAGGACTGAGAAGCGGCGGACAGGCCTGCCTGTGGGGCGTGGCATCAACGCCGGACACTTTCCAGCCTAGTTGCCCTGAAAAGTTCGGTGCGTTTCTCATTTGCCCCGGCAGGCTCGGAACCTCCTCCCATCGCCCCGAAGAAGGCAGCGCCATGGTCGGCATCTTGCCATCGGGGGGGAAGGATTTCTATTTCCTCTAAAAAGGAAGAAAATTTCCTCTTCCTCAAAAATGTGTCACGCAAAGCGCGCTCCCGCGCGACCGCTTGCATTGCATTTCTGTGATGAACATAGGAAACATAAGCCAAGAGCACTCCCGGACGATCGCGGCATTGTAAGCAGCATTTTTGCGCAGAATACCTGAAAAAGCCGCATAGCTCCCTGCGGCCGCCTACAGCCATGCCGCAGGTGCGATCGTAGCATTGCGAGATAGCAGTGACCGCGGCCGTTCTGCCTGGAAATGCAAGCTGCCCTACAGACCCGCCTGTTGGTGGGTCTTTTTTTGCGTCCAAATGCATGAATGCGCGGCCGGTTCGGCATACTATGGGAAAAACGCTGGGAGGCGGAGGCTATGATGCAAAAGACAGCAATTGTCGAGATACGCGGGTTTGAGGTGCTGGATTCGCGCGCAAATCCGACGGTGGAGGCAGAGGTCACTCTGGAAGACGGCACGGTGGGGCGGGCGATCGTCCCGAGCGGGGCGTCCACCGGGCGGTTTGAGGCGCGGGAGCTGCGCGACGGGGAGGCGGCGCGCTTTGGCGGAAAGGGCGTGCGACAGGCGGCTGCACACATCGACACGCTGATTGCCCCGGCGCTGCGCGGCCGGGATGCGCGCGACATCTGGCGGGTGGATGCGGAGCTCTGCCGACTGGACGGCACGGCGAATAAGGAACGACTCGGCGCGAACGCCACGCTCGCGGTGTCCATGGCGGCGGCGCGGGCCGCGGCAAAGAGCGGCGGGGAACCGCTGTACCGCTTTTTGGGCGGCGCACAGGCGCGGCGGATGCCCGTGCCGATGCTTAACATCCTAAACGGTGGGGCACACGCCCGCAACAATCTGGACATCCAGGAATTTATGATCCTCCCGGTCGGGGCAGCCTCATTTGCGGAGGCGCTGCGGCAGGCGAGTGAGGTCTATCACGCGCTATTTGCCTTGCTCGGCGAACGCGGATTGTCCACGACGGTGGGGGACGAGGGCGGCTTTGCGCCCGACCTGCCGGACGACCGCGCGGCGCTGGAATGCATCCTACAGGCGATCGAGCGGGCGGGCTATGCCCCGGGGCGGGACTTTTTGCTTGCGATGGACGCGGCGGCCAGCGAGTGGCAGACCGAAACGCCCGGGCGCTACCGCCTCCCCAAGAGCGGAGAAGAATGCGGCACAGACGACCTCATCCGGCACTTTGCCGACCTCGCGGCGAGCTACCCCATCTGCTCCATCGAGGACCCGTTGGGCGAGGAGGACTGGGACGGCTGGGTGCGGATGACGGAGCAACTCGGCAGCCGCGTGCAGCTCGTGGGGGACGATTTGCTCGTCACCAATCCCGTGCGCCTGCGAGAGGGCATCGCGCGGCGGGCGGGCAACGCCATCCTGGTGAAGCCCAACCAGATCGGCACCGTCACCGAGGCGGTCGCGGCGGTGCAGACTGCGCAGCGGGCGGGATGGCGGAGCATCGTGTCGCACCGCTCCGGCGAGAGCGAGGACAGCACGATTGCCGACCTTGCCGTGGCGCTGAACGCCGGGCAGATCAAGACGGGCGCACCCGCACGGGGCGAGCGCACGGTGAAGTACAACCGGCTGCTGCGCATCGAGCGCGAACTCGGCGCGGCGGCGGTCTATGCCGGGGCGGCGGAATTCGGACTCTGAAAAAAGGCGGATGCATTTTTCCGCCTTTTTTTGTATAATGGAATTATCGATAAGAATGAAACGGAGGAAACCCTATGGATCAGATTTTTGAGAACATCCGGACGCGGCGCAGCGTGCGGGAATTTTTGGACAAGCGCATTGCGCGGGAAGACCTCGAGACCATCGTGCAGGCGGGCGCGTGGGCGCCGACGGCCATGAATAAGCAGACCTTCCAATTTACCGTGCTGACGGACCAGGAAGAGATCGCCTCTCTGGCGGCGGCGGTGGGCGCGGCGCTCGGCAACCCAGCCTATGACTTCTACCGCCCCGCGGCACTCGTGCTCGTCTCGAACGACAAGGACGCGGGCACCAATCCGCTGGCTGACGCGGCCTGTGCGATGCAGAACATGTTCCTGGAGGCGCACGCTCTCGGCATCGGTTCCGTATGGATTAACCAGCTGCGCGACACCTCGGACGACCCCGCCGTCCGCGCAAAGCTCCGCGCCTATGGCGTCCCGGATGCGCAGATCGTCTGGGCGGTGTGCGCGCTCGGATATGCCGCGCAGAAGGACATCTCCGCGCCCGCACGCCGTTCAGTGATCCGCTTTGTGGATTAAGGCGCTGCTCTTGGCCGCGATGGCGGCCGCGGCTGGGGTGAGCCTGGGGGCGCTCGTGGCCTTCGCGCGGCTGCTGCGCCTGCATGCGGCGGCGGAGGTACAGAGCATACAGACAAAGCTCTCCGCCCGCCTGCGCTGCGCGACGGCGGGGGCGATCGCCTTTGCGGCGCTCGCGGTCGTGTATTTCATCTTTTTTTGAGCAGGCAGAAATAAGAAGCACATCGGCGACAAAAAACGGCCTCTGTCCATCCGGGCAGAGGCCGTTTTGCGTGCTTTTCTTTGTTAGCCGTTCAGGCGGCGGTATCCCGTCTTGCGGTCGACGAGGTTTCGGTATTCGCCGTCGCCGTAATACGCGCGCAGGTTCTGTAGGCAGATCTCGAACGCGATGCGCCGGGAAATGGGGGAATCCAACCCGCCCGAGATGTGCGGCGTGATGTAGGCGTTGTCCAGCGTCCAAAGCGGATGCTCCACCGGGAGCGGCTCCGGGTCGGTGACATCCAGCGCCGCGGCCAGCAGGTGGTTTTCGCGGAGCGCGTCATAGAGCGCGTCGGTATCTACCGCGCTGCCGCGCCCGACATTCAAAAGCACTGCGCCTTCCTTCATGCAAAACAGGCGCTCGCGTCCCAACAGGTGCGCAGTCTCCTGCGTGCCCGGGACGGACAAGGCGACGACATCCGCCGTGGGGAGCAATGCGTCGAGGTCGGCGTTGGTGTGCATTTCGTCAAATTCCGCCCCACCTGGCGCAGCAGAGCGGCGCACACCCACGGTCACGGCGCCCATCGCCTTGGCGCGCTTGGCGAACTCGCTGCCGATGTTGCCTGCGCCCACGATGAGCACCCGTGCGCCATAGATCGAATGCCGCGGCAGGGACTGCTTTTGCCACAGGCCCTGCCTCTGCTGCGCGCGGTAGAGCGCGAAGTGGTTGTAGATGTTTAAGAGCATGCCAATCATCCACTCGCTGATGATGATGCCGTACGCGCCGGTCGCGTTGGTGAGCACCGTGTGCTCGGACAGGACGCCGGGTTCGCACACATCGGCGCTGCCCGCGCGGCTCAGGGCCAACAGGCCCAGGTGGTCGTTTTCGCGCAGGAATTTGAGCGGCGGCGCGCCCAGGATGATGTCCGCGCGGAGGACATCCTCCCGCGAGACCTGCTTTTGCGGGACAAAGAAGAATTCCGCCCCCGGCGCGGCGGCGCGAAGCGCGTCCATCTCCTCCGGCGTGGTGGGGAAGGTGATGAGGATCTGCGGATTCTGCATAGGGAAAGCTCCTTTCGGGAAAAATTGCATAAAAAAAGGCAAGCCGTGGCTTGCCCTTTTTTACAGAGATCAATACTTGTGGAACTGCGCGACATCCATGACGAACACCGTCGCGCCGCCGACCGTCACTTCGACGGGATAGGGCGTGTACATGCCCATGGCGCCCATGGCCGGCGAGGGGAAGACTTCGATCTGCTTGCGGCTGATGCAGACTTTTTTGACAACCGCGAGCGCTGCGTCCAATTTTTCGTCATCGACGCCAAGCAATAGCGTCGTATTGCCCGAACGCAGGAAACCGCCGGTCGAAGCCAGCTTGGTCACGCTGAAACGCTCATTCATCAACGAGGAGATGAGGTTGGACGCATCTTCATCCTGAACAATGGCAACGATGAGTTTCATAAGAATATCCTCCATACATGGCAAAGCCATCTTTTTCCTTATTATAGCGTTCCCGCGGGGAGCTCGTCAATAGGCTTTTGTGCTTCCCGGGGAATTGTTCGCCGAATATTCAAATTTTCGGCAAAACATGCTATGATAGGAGAAATACATGACTTTCGAGGTAACTTATGCAGAGAATAGCAAGATTTGAGCGGGTGAGCGAGGCACAGTTTGCGCAGGACGCCGCCGCCTTTGCCCCGGGCGCAAGCTATGCGGCCGTGAAGATCCCCCGCCGGGCGACGGCCGGGTCCGCCGGATATGACTTCTGCGCGCCGGTGGACTTCACACTCGCCCCGGGCGAGGAGATTACTGTGCCCACCGGCATCCGCGCGTGGATGCAGCCGGGCTGGGTGCTCGTCTGCTGCCCGCGCAGCGGGCTCGGATTCAAATTCCGCCTCCAGCTCAACAACACCGTGGGCGTCATCGACAGCGATTACTACGCCGCCAAGAACGAGGGGCATATCCTGCTGCGCATCACGAACGATTCCCGGCAGGGCAAGACGCTCTCCGTCGCGGCGGGCGAGGCCTTTTGCCAGGGCATCTTCCTCCCGTTCGGCGTGACGGAGGACGACGACGCGACCGCGGCGCGCGAGGGCGGATTTGGCAGCACCGGCAAATAATTTTGTTGTCAGGCATCGAAAAATGTAGTATACTAACCGGGTAGGGTCGGAAAAGAATCGAGGAAGTAAGATATGCTTACATGGATTTCGGTGTTTTTTCCGGCCCTTTTTGCGTCCTTTTTGGTGGAACGCATTTCCAAAAAGCGCCTGTGCGCGCATGATTTCTTCTGCCTGTGGGCGACAAATACCCTGGGTATCAACTTTTTCTGCTGCTTTCTAGAGCGCTATGTCTTTCGCTCGGGCATGAACCCGGTGGAGAACATGACCCCGCAGTCGGCCTTTGCCTACCTCGCCGTGGCGATCCCCGCAGCCATGGCCTTCGCCTGCGTGGAGGCGCTGCTGAAAAAAGGCGCCCGCCTCTCCGTCGAGGAGGCGCAGAAGTGAAGCGCCGCGGCCGGTTCGCCGCCGTCTTTCGGCGCTTCTTTTTCGGGCTGCTGCTCTTTATCGGGGCGCTGTCCTTTTTTGCGGCCAAGTGGTATATCGAGGTATATGGGCAGACGGGCTTTGATTCCGTGCTGTTTTCGCTGTTCAGCGGTGTGGGCGATGTGCAGTCCGGCCTTATCACCGCGTTTTTGGAGGAAGCTCTATTTCCGGCGGCCGTCGCGACAGTGCTCGTGGGCGGTGTGTTCTGGTTCGCGTCCGACCGGCGCATCGTCCTGCGGCTGGGCAAGACGCTGCGCATCCCGCTCTTTCCGCTGCACCGCGCGGTGAGCGGGCTTTTGAGCGTGGCGTTTTGCGGCGGGTGCGTCTGGAACGCGGCCAAGCGGGTGGAGCTCCCCGCCTATGTGGAGAGCCGGCGGCAGCAGACCTCGCTGTACGTGGCGGAATATGTCGACCCGGCGGAGGTGAACATCACCTTCCCCGAGCAAAAGCGCAACCTCATCTACCTCTTCCTGGAATCCATGGAGACGACCTTCCTCGCGCGCGAGGAGGGCGGTGCGCTTTCGCACAATGCCATCCCCGAATTATACGAGCTGGCGGCGGAGAATGTCAATTTTTCCCAATCGGAGGGGGTGGGCGGCAGCCTCAGTATCACAGGCACGACCTGGACGATCGCGGCCATGACGGCGCAGACCGCAGGGCTACCCCTGCGCATCCCGGTGGGGGTGGACGCCAACGCCTATGGCGAGGGCACGACCATCCTGCCCTATGCCGTGAGCCTGAACGACATCTTGCACGAGGCGGGATACCGGCAGGCGCTCATGGTCGGGTCCCGCGCGGAATACGGCGGCCGGGCGCGCTATTTCACGCACCACGGGGTGGATAGGATTTATGATGTCGATACGGCCAAGGCCGAGGGGTACATCCCGGAGGACTACTGGGTCTGGTGGGGGATGGAGGACGAATACCTCTACGCCTATGCCAAGGACAAGATTGCGGACATGGCGGCGGATGGGCAGCCCTTCGCGTTTACGATGCTCACGGTGGACACGCACCATGTGGGCGGGTACCATTGCGACCTGTGCGGCGACGAATACGCCGAGGATTACGAGAATGTCTATGCCTGCGCCAGCCGGCAGCTGGCCGCGTTTCTCGGATGGATCCAGGCGCAGGATTTCTATGAAAACACCACCGTCGTCATCACGGGCGACCACCCGAGCATGGACTGGGAGTATATGCGGCGCAATATCTTTTCGGAGGGCGACTACCTGCGGCATGTGTACAACTGCTTTGTCAACGCCGCGGTGCAGCCGGCGGACGGCGCGGAAAAATCGCGCGACTTTTTGTCCTTCGACATGTTCCCGACGGTGCTGGCCTCGATCGGGTGCGAGATCGAGGGCGACCGGTTGGGGCTGGGCGTGAACCTGTTTTCGGGCGTGCCGACGCTGTATGAAACATACGGCTACGACTACCTGGACGCGGAGCTTTCCAAGAGCTCGACGGACTATGACCGGCGCTTCCTGTGGGGGTTGGACGGGGAATAACGCCGTTGCCTTTTGTGCGCGGGCATGCTATAGTAAAAGAACATCGCGGAACAGATGGAATGCGGCCGATCTCCGCAGCAGCGTCCTTGCTACCGTAAAGTCGGGTCTTTCTCTCCGCGAGAGATCAAACATGCTTCAGGGGCAGCATGGGTGGCGAATGTGTATTTGCTGCGCCCTTTTGCCGATTCGGCAGGAGGGCTTTTGTTTGCGCGCCCGCTGGAGGAACAGGAGTTTTTATGAAGAAGAGTTGGAAGCGCGTGCTTTTGGTGGCGTTGGCGGTGTGCACGGTTTTGTCCGGCCTGGTTTCCTGCAAAAAGCAGGAGGCAAAGGGCGAGCACAAGGCGACGGTCAGCATCGATTGCAGCAAGATCTGGGCGCATGAGGCGGACCTCAATGCGGACAAGGCCGACTATGTCCCGAAGGACGGCGTCGTGCTCGCGGAAACCGAGGTCTTTTTTGACGGCGAGGTCACGGCCTATGACCTCTTGCAGGCCGTGTGCCAGGAGCGCAAGATCCAGATGGACGCGGAGGATTCCGCCTATGGCAAGTATGTGAAGGGCATTGCGCAGATCTATTCCGGCGACTGCGGCGACATGTCTGGGTGGATGTACAAGGTCAACGGCGAATTCGCGGAGGTCGGCTGCGACGCCTATTCCGTGCAGGAAGGCGACGAGATCTGCTGGGTGTTCATCTGCGACTATCTGACGGATTGCTAAAAAAGGACATAAAAAAGCGGCGCAACCCTGCGCCGCTTTTTTCGTGCCGTGGTTTATACATTGAACCGGAACACGACGACATCGCCGTCCTGGATCACATATTCCTTGCCCTCGAGGCGGATGAGCCCCTTTTCCTTCGCGAGGTTCATGTCCCCGCCGAGCTCCTTTAAGGTGTCGAACGCGATGACCTCCGCGCGGATGAAGCCGCGCTCAAAGTCGGAATGGATCTTGCCCGCGGCCTGCGGGGCCTTGGTGCCGCGCGTGATCGTCCAGGCGCGAACCTCCTTCGGGCCGGCGGTCAGGTAGCTGATGAGCCCGAGCAGCTCATACGACTTGCGGATCAGCCGGTCGATGCCGGATTCGCCCATGCCGAGTTCCTCGATGAACATCGCCTTTTCATCGGCGTCCAGCGCGGAAAGCTCCTCCTCCACCTTGACGCTCACCTTTAACACCTCCGCGTGCTCGCGCGCGGCCATGTCGCGCAGCGCCACAAACAGGGGGAGGTCCTCCTCCGGCGTGGACAGGTCGTCCTCCGAGATGTTGGCGACATACAGGATCGGCTTGTCCGTGAGCAAAAACAGGCTGCGCACGATGGGGAGCTGTTCCTCCGTCCATTCGACGCTGCGCGCCGGCCGGCCGGATTCGAGCGCGGTATACAGCTGCTGGAGCGTCTCATATTCCAATTTGTATTCCTTGTTGCCGGATTTGGCGAGCTTTTCCGCGCGGGTGAGGCGCTTCTGCACCGTCTCCATGTCCGCGAACAGGAGCTCGAAATTGATGGTCTCCGCATCGCGGACGGGGTCGATGCTGCCGTCCACATGCACGATGTTTTCGTCCTCGAAGCAGCGCACGACCTGCAAAATCGCGTCCACCTCGCGGATGTGCGAGAGGAATTTGTTGCCCAGGCCTTCGCCCTTGCTCGCGCCGCGCACGAGGCCGGCGATGTCCACCAATTCGATGGTGGCGGGGGTGAACTTTTCGGGGTGATAGATGTCGGCCAGGTAGTCCAGCCGCGCATCCGGGACGCTCACCATGCCCACATTGGGCTCGATGGTGCAGAAGGGGTAATTCTCACTCGCAGCGCCTGCGCGCGTGATCGCGTTGAAAAGCGAGCTCTTTCCGACATTGGGCAGGCCGACGACGCCAAGTTTCATAGCGGTTCTCCTTTATAAACGGTTTTTCGGGCGATGATCCGCATGCGGCGGCGCGCCCGGGAATAGACTTTGGTGGGGCAAAACGCCCTGCGCCGCCCGGCCAAACGACACATGGCCGAGGGGCAACTTCGATTGTAGCACACGGGCGGGCTTTTCTCAAGCCGAAACTGTCCGGGAATTGCGGGGCGGCGGAGCTGCGAGAGGGCCGGCCGGTGTGCAGCCCTTTCCATGCTGCTGCGGGAAGGGGAGAGGGCGCCCTGCGAGTTGTGAATTTATCCCGCGGGAAATTGCTATTTGCCGCGGGTGTGCTATAATAACAAAGGCGGCCGGCATGGGCCGCGAAAAATAGGAAACGAGAGACCGAAATTATGACGATTGTAGAAGCGATTTTGTTGGGACTTATTCAGGGCTTGACGGAATTTCTGCCCGTGTCCAGCAGCGGACACCTGGTGCTGTTCCAGAACATCTTCGGCACGCCGGGCGACATGCTCTTTTTTGACACCATGCTGCATGTCGGGACGCTCGTGGCCGTGTTCATCGTGCTTTGGCGCGACATTTGGGACATTTTGAAGCACCTGTTTGCGCGCTTCACCTGGGTGCTTGTCGTGGCGACCCTCCCCGCGGTGGCGGCGGGCTTGTTCCTCGGCGACTTTTTTGAGGGCGCGTTTCAGGGGCAATACCTTGCGGCGGGCTTTTTGTTCACGAGCGTGCTGTTGGTGCTGAGTGAGCAAATCGCGGCCAAGCGGCAGCCGCGCTATTTTGAAAAGGATCAGATCCGCTTTTCCACGGCGTTTGGCGTGGGCTGCATGCAGGCCGTGGCCATCCTGCCCGGCGTGTCGCGTTCGGGCTCGACGCTCGCGGGGAGCTTGATGGCCGGGCTGGACCGCAGCCTGGCGGCGACCTTCTCCTTTTTGATGTCCATCCCGGTCATCCTGGGGTCCGCGGTCATGCAGGGCTATGACATCCTGAAAAATGGCGCGGGCGAGATCTATTGGGGCCCCACGCTGCTCGGCATGGCAGCGGCGGCGATCTCCAGCTTCTTTGCGGCGAAGTTCATGCTCAAGCTGGTGCGCAACAAGAAGCTCTATGGCTTCGCCATCTACACGGCGGTGCTGGGCGTGCTCGTGCTGCTTGATCAGCTGGTGTTCCACATCGTATTCTAAGCCCCTTTCGCGAAAGGGCGGCAAGGCTCCTCCGGGCGCGGCAGTGCGTTGGGGGAGCCTTTTTGCTGCGCTTTCTTTGGCGGAGCCGCTTCCCTGCGCATGGAGAAATTTCTGCAAAGAGCAGGGAGGCAGGCCGCGCCGGAATTCTTTTGCGCAGGGAGCTATCCTTTCCGCCCAAAATCTGCTATAATAGCAAAATCGAATTTTGTCAAACCGGCCGGCGGAAGGCCTTCGCC
Source organism: uncultured Christensenellaceae bacterium (assembly GCA_934555865.1). Taxonomy (GTDB): domain Bacteria; phylum Bacillota; class Clostridia; order Christensenellales; family Christensenellaceae; genus QANA01. The sequence goes on from CAKTFI010000002.1 coordinate 14,157, forward strand.
CGGCCCAAGGAGGTTTCATGAAAAAACTCTGCCTCTTGCTCGGCGTCGTGGGGATGTCGCTGTCCGCGATCTTCGTGCGCCTGGCGTCCGCGCCGTCGATGGTGCTCGTGTTCTACCGCGTGGCGCTGTCCGCGCTGTTGCTGCTGCCGCTCGTGCTGCTCCGGCACCGGGCGGAGCTTTCCGGCCTCGCGGGGCGGGACATCCTGCTCTGCCTGGTGAGCGGTGCGTTTTTGGGGCTGCACTTCACGCTGTATTTTGAATCGCTGCGCTATACCGGCGTCGCCTCGGCGGTCGCGCTGGTGGATACCGAGGTGTTCTTCGTCGCGCTGGCCATGCTGCTGCTGTTCCGCGAAAGGATCCCGCTCGGCGGCTGGCTGGGCATCGGGGCGACCTTTGCGGGCAGCCTGCTCATCGCCATGGCGGACGCGGGCGGCGGGAGCGACCTGTTGCGGGGCGACCTGCTGGCGCTCGGCGGGGCGGCGGCCATGGCCGTATACACCATGATCGGCAAGGTCTGCCGCAGGCGCATCTCCACGACGGTCTATACGCTGTTCGTCTATGCCGCGGCGGCGGTCACGGTGCTTGGCATGCTCCTTGTGGGCGGAACACCCGTGTTCGGCTATGCGCCGGAAAACCTTTGGGCGGCGGCCGGGCTGGCCGTCTTCTGCACGCTACTCGGGCACAGTGTGTTCAGCTGGGGGTTGAAGTTTGAAAGTGCCTCCTTCATTGCCACCATCAAGCTATTAGAGCCGGTATTTTCCTCGGTGTTCGCGTTTTTCCTGTTCGGGGAGGTTCCTGCCTGGCTGACGGTGCTGGGCGGTGTCGTCGTCATTTTGGGCGTATATCTGTATGCGCGCTTTGGAGAATCCCGCTCTGCGCAGCAGGAGGGGACGGTGGAAGCGAATGAATAAGGAAGCGGTATACGCGCTTTTGCGTGCGCAGGGCATCCCCTTCGAGGTGACGGAGCACGGCGCGGTGTACACGATGGCGGAGCTCAAAGATGTCCCGCTGCCCTATCCCGAGGCGGACGCCAAAAACATCTTTGTGCGCGACGACAAAAAGCGGCAATACTATCTGCTGACTGTGCAGGGCGACAAGCGGGTCGACCTCAAGGCCTTTCGCCGTGCGCACGGCACGCGGCCGCTCACATTTGCCTCAGCGGAGGAGCTGCTTTCCCACCTCGGCCTGACGCCGGGGGCGGTCTCGCCCATGGGGCTGTTGAACGACGCCGCGGGCACGGTGGCGTGGTATGTCGATGAAGCCTTGCTGGCGGGCGGGCGCATCGGCCTGCACCCGAACGACAACACGGCGACGGTCTGGATGCCGACGCAGGCGATGATCGGCCTCGCCCGCGCGCACGGCAACCCGGTGGAGATCTTTTCGCCGGAGGAATGAATCAAAACGCATATAAAAAAGCCCGGTGCAGCTGCATCGGGCTTTTTGCTGTCGTGTTCTTACATTTCGCTGTACATGAGCTCGGCGATGAGCTCCAGGATCGCCGCGCGGCACTTGCCGCAGAGATTGGCGCAATGCGTCTTTTCCTGCACGATGCGGAAGGCGTCGTCGATGTCGCGGATCTCCGCGGCGGAAAAGAGCGCGTCCTCGATGTCATAGAGTGAGACGCCGCCGCATTCGCACAGCGTGTAGTTTTCGTGGTGTGCCATGGCCGCCCCTTATTTCTCGATGCGGTCCACGCGCATATAGTCGCGCAGCGCGTCCGGGATGACGATGGAACCGTCGGCCTGCTGATAGTTTTCCATGATCGCGGCGACCGTCCGGCCCACGGCGAGGCCGCTGCCGTTCAGCGTATGGATGAAGTCGGTCTTGCCCTTCGCCCCGTCGCGGTAGCGGATGTTGGCGCGGCGCGCCTGGAAGTCCTCGAAGTTGGAGCAGGAGGAGATCTCCACATAGCGGCCATAGCTCGGCATCCAGACCTCGATGTCATAGGTCTTGGCGGCCGAGAAGCCGAGGTCGCCCGCGGACAGTGCGACGACGCGGTAGGGCAGCTTCAACAGCTGCAAGATCTTTTCGGCGTCGTTCGTGAGCTTTTCCAATTCGTCATACGAGGTCTCGGGGCGGACGAACTTGACAAGCTCCACCTTGTTGAACTGGTGCTGCCGGATGAGCCCGCGGGTGTCGCGGCCGGCGCTGCCCGCCTCGCTGCGGAAGCAGGCGCTGTAGGCGCAGTGATAGATCGGCAGCTTCGCGCCGTCCAGGATGCTTTCACGGTACATGTTGGTGACCGGCACCTCCGCCGTCGGGATCAGGTAGTAATCCGTGCCCTCGAGGTGGAATTCCTGGTCCATGAACTTCGGGAACTGGCCCGTGCCGTACAGTGAACGCTTATGCACGATGTAGGGCGGGAATACTTCCTCATACTTGCCGTTTGCGGTATGCGTGTCCAGCATGAAGTTATAGATGCTGCGCTCCAGCCGGGAGCCCAGGCCCTTATAGAAGGTGAAACGCGCGCCCGTCACGGCCGCGGCCGTCTCAAAATCCAAAATGCCGAGGTCAGTGCCGAGGTCCCAGTGCGCCTTGGGCTCGAAGTCGAACTTCGTGGGCTCCAGAAAGCGGCGGACCTCCACATTGTCGGCGTCCGACAAGCCGTCCGGCACGGAGGCGTGCGGCACATTGGGGATGGCGAGCATCTCGGTGCGGATCGCCTCGTCCAGCTCGGCCACGCGGTCGTCCAGCGCCTTGATGCGGTCGCTTTCCTGCTTCATTTCCGCGAACAAGGCGGAAGTGTCCTCGCCCTTCTTCTTGAGGACGGGGATCTGCTTAGAGACGGCGTTCTTCTTGGCCTTGAGCGATTCGGTCTCTGCAATCGCGCTGCGGCGCTCCGCATCCATCTGGAGCAGGTTGTCAAAGCGGAATTCCTTCCCGCGCCGCGAAACAAGGCGGGCGATCTCTTCCGGGTTTTCGCGAATACGGCGAATATCTAACATAGAAAAAACATCCTTTCTATCGAAAAAAGTCTAAAAAGCGCTTACATCCGGTCCGGCGCGTGGATGCCCAAAAGGCCGAGGCCGGTCTTGATGACCGTTGCCGTCGCGCGCACAAGCTCCAACCGGGCGGCGGTGGCCTGCGCGTCCTCGTCCAGGATGCGGATGTCGTAATAGAACTTGTTGAACGCCTGCGCCAGCGCGGTGACATGCCGCGTGATGAAGAAGGGTTCGTATTTCTCGGCCGCGCGGCGAATGACCTCCGGGAACTCGGCCAGCAGCTTGACGACCGCGTAGGCCTGCGGGCAGGTGAGCGCGGCATAGTCCGGCTCCGCCGGGGGCAGGTCGGCCGCCTTGCGCAGCACGGACAGCGCGCGCGCGTGCGTGTACTGCACATACGGCCCCGTCTCGCCGTCAAAGTTCAAAATGCGGTCGAGGTCAAAGACGATGTCCTTGATGCGGCTGTTGGACAGCGTGCTATAGATGAGCGCGCCCACGCCGATGTCCTGCGCCGTCTTGTCCTTGTCGGGCAGGGAGGGGTTCTTTTCCTCGATGATGGCGCGCGTCTTGTCGATGGCGGCGTGGATGACATCCTCCAAAAAGATGACGCGCCCCTTGCGGGTGGACAGCGTGCCGTCCGTCATGGACACCATGCCGAACGCGACATGCTCCATGTCCTTGGCCCAGTCGTAGCCCATGAGCTCGATGACCTTGAACAGCTGCCGGAAGTGCAGGTTCTGCTGATACGCGACGACATACAGGTCCTTGTAGAAGTCATAGGTCTTCTTGCGGTAGAACGCGGCGGCCAGGTCGCGCGTGGCGTAAAGCGTCGCGCCGTCCGACTTCAGGATGAGGCAAGGCGGCATGTTGTAGGCGTCCAGGTTGACCACCTTCGCGCCGTTGCTGTCCTCCAACAGGCCCTTGGCCTCGAGTTCGTCGATGACCGGCTGCATCTTGTCGTTATAGAAGCTCTCGCCGGCGTAGGAATCGAAATGCACATCCAGGATGTCATAGATCTTGGACACCTCGCGCAGCGTGAGTTCCTTGAACCAGGAAAACAGGGAAAGCGCTTCCTCGTCGCCGTCCTCGATCTTTTTGAACCAGGCGCGGCCCTCCTCCTCGAGGGAAGGGTCCCTTTCCGCCTCCTCGTGGAAGCGGACATACAGCGCCAGGAGTGCGCGGATGCTGCCCTGCTCGACCGTGTCGCGGTCGCCCCAGCGCTTGTAGGCGCTGATGAGCTTGCCGAACTGCGTACCCCAGTCGCCCAGGTGGTTGACGCCCACGGAATGGAAGCCCAGGAAGTTGAAGATCTTATACAGCGAGCTGCCGATGACCGTCGTCGAGAGGTGCCCGATGTGGAACGGCTTGGCGATGTTGATGGAGGAATAGTCGAGCACGATGTTGCGCCCGGCGCCCTCGTCCGAGGAGCCATAGCGTTCCTGCTTGGCCGCCACTTCGCCAAGCGTCGCGCCGATAAACTGCGGCCGGGACAGGAAGAAGTTGAGGTAGCCGCCTGCGAGTTCCGCACGGTCGATCCATGTGGGCAATTCCCCGAGCGAATCCAAGAGCTGCTGCGCGATGGCAGGCGGCGCTTTGCGCAGTTCCCGCGCCAGCTTGAAGCAGGGGAGCGCAAAATCGCCCATGTCCATATCCGGCGGCACTTCCAAAAGGGACGCGAGCTTGTCCGCATCCAACCCGGAGGCCTGCGCGAGCAGCAGGGAGAGTTGTTCTTTATAATTCATGCATTCACCGCCTATTCCCCGCGAAACGGGGGAAGTCTTCAAAAAATTTCTTAATTTTTAATATATCACATCGGCTCGGTGATGTAAACAGCTCCCGGTCTATTGCTCCGTCAAATCGGCGATTTTCCCCTGTGCAAAGGCAAAATCGAACACCCGCACCGAAAACATGTGCAGGGCGGTCTCCCGGTAGACCGCGACCTGCTCGCCGCTGCACAGCGGGAGGTAGACCCCGTCCGTCTCCCCCCAAAATTCGCAGAGGTCGGAAAAGGTGAGCTGACTTGCGAGTGATGGCTCCAGAAGCGACATCGCCGCCTCCCCGTCGCGCAGGCGGACGGCCTCGGCCAGCGCGATGCCCGCCGACCGGGCGGGGAGTGGGGCGGCGGTCTGCACCCGATGCGAGGGCGCGCCGCCGTTGGAAAGGCGGTCCGTCCGGCAGTGCAGTGTGACCTCCGGCGCACCAAGCGGAAAGACCCACTCCACTCCCGCATCTAAAAACCGGTAGGACAGGCATTCCTCCCGAGAAAGCAGGCGGCGGGCGGCCGGGTCGACGCAGGCGAATAGCACGCGCTTCCCGCACTTCCCCTCGGCGAAGAGCAACACGCGCCCCTCCATGCGGCGGGTGAACAGGCGGGGCTCCGCGAGCTCACCCGCGCAGAGCGGGCAGGCGAACAGCACATTGCCCGCAGCGTCCGAGAGCAGCAGATTCGTGTCCGCGTCGACGCAGATCTCCGCCGTCACTGTACCGCTGCCGGGCGAAAAGCGCAGCTGCGCGAGCGTGCGGGGCAGTTGGGGGCGGGGCAGCGCCGGCGGATGCAGCCGCAGCGCGAACGCTTCCGCGGGCAGCACGAACAGCTCCGCCGCGCCGTCGTTTTCAAAGATGCGCGGAGCGTCGGCAGAGAGGTCGATCTGCCGCGCGAACGGCAGGAAAACCCCGCCCGGCGGATTGCCCATCGGCAAAAATTCCATCGTCAGCGCCGTGTGGGCGACATAGCGGCACAGGCCCTCCGCGGGCGTTTGGGCAAAGGGCGCGCCGTCCAGGCGCAAGAGCCCCGGGGCGGCGCATTCGACATAGAGAAGGGTTGGCGTTTGCATGGGGTACCTCGCAAGTTTGCTGTGGATAGTATATGCGGCAGCGGGGGAAAATAGCGCTGGGCGGCATAGGAGCTGCCCAATAGGAATACATTGAAGCGTGCGCATGAAAGCGAAGAAGAATGGAAATCGTAGCTTTGTTGAAAATACATGGCAATCGTGTATAATGGAGGTAAGATTTTCTCAAAAGGGAGGAGATTCGCATGCGAATTTGCGTATATGGGGCGTCCAGCATGACGCTTGACCAGGTGTATTTGGACGACGCCTTTTTGATGGGGAAAACGCTGGCAGAGCGCGGGATCGGCATGGTCTATGGCGCGGGGGCGACCGGTGTGATGGGTGCGGCGGCGCGCGGCGCTGCCTCCGCTGGGGGAGAGATTGTGGGTGTGAGCCCCGAGTTTTTCCAGGCGGACGGCGTGCTGTTTTCAGGATGCACGCAGACGATCTTTACGAGCACGATGCGGGAGCGCAAGCAAAAGATGGAGGATCTGTCCGACGCCTTTTTTGTGTTGCCCGGCGGCCCCGGCACTTTTGACGAATTTTTCGAGATTTTTACGCTCAAGCAGCTGGGGCGGCATTTCAAGCCCATCGTGATTTTGAATACGAATGGGTACTACAATTCGCTGCTTGCATTTTTGCAGTATGCGATCCGCGAAAAATTCAGCAAGCCCGCGACGATGGAACTGTTCAGCGTAGCCAGGACGGTGGACGAAGCGTTTGCGCAGATGGCGATTCAGCAAAAGGAACACTATGAGGGGCTGCGCGCCTATAAGGCAGTACGCTCCGACCTGCCGGAAGGCCAGTAAGGAGGAAGTATGCAGGCACAAACGAGAAGCGAGATCGATGCAAAGTACAAGTGGAAACTGGAGGACATTTTCGCCGACAACGAGGCGTGGGAGGTGGAATTTGCCGAGGTGGAGGCGATGCTTCCTGCGCTTTCCGCTCTGAAGGAGCACATCGCGGACAATGTGGACACGATGCGGGACGGCCTCCAAAAAATCGACCGGGCGTCGTGGATGCTCGAACGGCTGTTCGTGTATGCGCGTATGCGGCGCGACGAGGACAGTGCGGATTCCGTGTATCAGGGGCTGGCCTCGCGGGCGCAGAACCTTGCGGTGCGGCTGTCCGGGGCGCTGTCGTTTCTGGACCCGCTGCTGCTCTCGCTCGACGAGCAGACGCTTTCCGCCTATATCCACGCGCCGGAGCTAGCGGACGATTCCTTCATGCTCGAGAATTTGCTGCGCTCCAAGGCGCATGTGCTGGACGAGAAGAGCGAACGCCTCCTGTCCATGGCGGGCGATTTCTCGGACGGCGCGCAGGAGATCTTCACGATGCTCGACAACGCCGACCTGAAATTCGGCGAGGTGGAGCACGAGGGGCAGGTGTACCCCATCACGCACGCCAAGTATATGGAGCTCATGCAGAGCCCCGACCGCGCGCTCAGGGAAAAGGTGTACCGCAAATACTACGAGGCATTTTCCGGGCATATCAACACCATCGCGGCGACCTATTCCACCGCGGTCAAGAAGGACATCTTCTATGCCAAGGCGCGCGGGTATGAGAGCGCGCGAAATAAGGCGCTGTTTGCGGACAATGTCCCGCCGGCGGTGTATACCGACCTCATCGACACCGTGCACGAAAACCTGGGCACGATGTACGACTACCTCCGCCTGCGCGGGCGGGCGCTCGGCATCGAGAACCTGGAAATGTACGATGTCTATGCCCCGCTCGTGCCCGAGGTGGACGCGCAGTACACCTATGAACAGGCGCAGGACATTGTGCTCAAGGCGCTGGGCGTGCTCGGGAAAGACTATACCGACATGCTCCGCCGGGCGTATGCCGACGGCTGGATTGATGTGTACGAGACGCCGGGCAAGCGCAGCGGCGCGTATTCCTGGGGCGTGTACGGCACGCACCCCTATGTGCTGTTGAACCACCGGTCCGACCTGGACAGCGTGTTCACGCTGGCGCATGAGCTGGGCCACGCGATGCACACCTTCTATTCGGACGGGGCGCAGCCCTATTCCAAGGCGGGCTATGCGATCTTTGTGGCGGAGGTCGCCTCGACGGTCAACGAGATCCTGCTCACAAAGCACCTGCTGCGCACGGTGAGCGACCCGGCGCTCAAGAAATATGTCCTGAACCACTACATCGACCAGTTCCGCACCACCGTGCTGCGGCAGACGATGTTTGCGGAATTCGAGATGCAGGCGCACGCCATGGCGGAGCGCGGCGAGGCGCTCACGGTCGAGGCGCTAAACGGGCTGTATTTCGACCTGAACCGCCTGTATTACGGCGAGGAGATGGGCGATGACCCGACGATCCAGTACGAATGGGCGCGCATCCCGCATTTCTACACCGCATTCTATGTGTATAAGTATGCGACGGGCTTCTCCTGCGCGTCGGCCATCGTGCGCAAGCTGGAGACCGAACCGGGCATGCTCGCAAAATACAAGGCGTTTTTGCAGGCGGGCGGCAGCGACTACCCGATGGAGATCCTGAAAAAGGCGGGTATCGATGTGTCCGAGGCCGTACGGCTGTGCATGCAGGAATTCGCGGACGCCCTCCGGCAGTTCGAGGCGCTGGAGGCGTAAAAAAACGCGAGCAGGCAAAAATTGACACAAAAAAACCGGCGTTTGCCGGTTTTTTTGCGCTATTTGAGATAGGTCTTGCATAGCGAAAGCGTCCCGTGGTGCTCGGGCTCAGACACAAAGACCTGCGCCGCCTGGCAGCGGGATGCGCGGTGAAAGGCGCAGTCCACGGCCTGGCAGCAGATCTCCCCGCCCGGGCGCGGCGTGTTCTGCTCGGTCGCACTCAGCATCGCCGGACCCGCGGGCAGGGCCTCCTCCGCCCGGCTGCGCAGGGAATCCCGCTTGGCGTAAGAATTGCAGTACACATCGCCATAGCCCGGCCCGGCATAGAACTGCATGTCGACGGCCCCGCTTTGGCAGTGGCCGTCCCGGTTATGCACGCAGGACAGGGAATCGCAGCGGATCTGTTCGATCAAAAAAACGACACCTCCTTCTTTTCAAAGCTGGCGCACATGCTCTCCCGCTTGTTGGCGACATTGCCGCATTGGCGGGGCGCGCACGGCGCGACGCGGATGCTTGTAAGCTGACAATAGTGGTCGGGCGAGTTGTGCACACAGCTTTCGATTTGACAGCGGACGACTTGTTGCTTCATAAAAAAACCTCCTTGGATGCGCTCTATGCATAGCCTGCGCCGCGGCGGGCAAAAGTATGAGGGGAAATGTTTGCCGCTTTTTGCAATTTTCGGCAAACTTACCTGCATAAATTTGCAAAAAAACTGTAAATTCCGCCCCGCCTATGCTATACTGGATGGGTATCATACGAAACGAGGAATTCTCATGGGAAATGCAGTGCAGATCGTCCTGACGCTTCTCTTGCTGATGGCGGCGGGGTACTTCCTGGCGGCGCGGGGGCTGTTGAACGAAAAGGCATCCAAGTTCCTGTCCAAGCTGGTGCTGTGGATCGGCGTGCCCGCCTCCACCGTCAACAATATGTTCACCAGTTTTCGCGCAGATATGCTCCAAAACGCGGGGATGGGCATCCTGGCGCCCTTTGTGAGCAACTTCTTGGCCCTGTTGGCGGCGGTCGCGGTGGGGCGGATTTTGCGCGTGAAAAAGGGGCGGCGCGGCATCTTCTACCTGATGTTCGCGTTTTCCAACACGATCTTTATCGGGCTTCCCGTGTGTCAGGCGCTGTTCGGCGATGCGTCCATCCCCTACGCGCTGTTCTACTATATGGGCAACACGACGCTCGTGTGGACGATCGGCATCTATTTCGTGCAGCGGGACAATCCGGCGCAGGCGGGAGGGAAATTTTCGATCCTAGGCACGCTCAAAAAGGTGCTCTCGCCCGGCATCGTGAGCTTTGCGGTCTCGCTCGCGCTCGTGCTGCTGGGCGTGCGGCTGCCGCTGTTTTTGACCAAGGCCTGCGGGTATCTGGCCGCGACCTGCACGCCGATGGCGCTGTTGTTCATCGGCTACATCCTGTGGAAGACGGGCCTTAAAAACCTGCATTTTGAAAAGGACACCTGGGGCGTGCTCTTGGGGCGCATCCTCGTGGGGCCGGCGCTCGCGTATGCGGCCTGCGCGGTGCTGGGCGCGCCGGCGGACATGAGTCAGGTGTTCATCGTCCAAGCGGCGATGCCTGCGATGTCCAACGCGCCGATCCTGGCGGAGGCGTATGGTTCGGACAGCGCCTTTGGGGCGGAGACGATGGCGATTACGACGCTTCTAAGCCTCGTGACCATGCCGCTTCTCATGCTGCTGTTCACCGTCTTGTTCTAAGGAGGAAAGTGTATGCTGGATGGCTTTCAAATCGTTGCGGCGCTGTTTTTGGTGATGGCGCTCGGATATGTTCTCTCGGCCAAGGGATGGATCGACGCAGAGGTCGCGGCCTTTTTGTCCAAGACGATCGTATACCTCGGCGTGCCCGCGTCGGCGGTGAGCAACCTGCTCACGCATGTCGACCGCGCGATGCTTGCGGAGGCGCCGCTGGCGCTCGGCGTGGTGTTTTTGGCGGTCGCGGCCTTTTTGGGGCTGAGCTTCCTGCTCGCGCGCGTGCTGCGCATCCGGGAAGGGCGGCGCGGCATCTTCGCCGTGATGGTGAGCTGCGCCAACACGATCTTCATCGGGCTTCCCGTGTGTCAGGCGCTGTTCGGCGACGCGGCGGCGTCCTATGTGCTGCTGTACGACCTATCGAACAGCGTGCTGTTCTGGACGCTCGGCGTATACCTCGTCGGGCGGGACAGCGGCGCGGCGCATCCCTTCTTTTCGGTGCGGACGATGAAAAAGCTGCTCTCGCCGGGTTTCCTCGGCCTGTGTGCAGGCATCGTGCTTGTGCTGCTGGGGGCGCAATTGCCGCTCTTTTTAGAGAAAACCTGCAAATACTTCGGCGGCCTGTGCACGCCGCTGGCGCTCCTGTATGTCGGCTATTCGCTGCATCGGATCGGCCTAAAGAACCTGCGCATCGGGCGGGAGGTCCTGTGCGTCGTGCTGGGGCGCGCGGTGCTCATCCCGCTTTGCATGCTGGGCATCGTGCGCCTTGCCGGCCTGCCGGCTGACATGAGCCGGGTGTTCGTCGCCGTGGCCGCAATGCCCGCCATGAACAACGCGCCGATCGTGGCTGGGGAATACGGGTCGGATGTGGAATTCTCCTCGCAGTGCCTGTCCGTCACGATGATCGTGAGCCTGCTCCTGCTGCCGGTGTGGAAGCTGGCGCTGGGCGCGCTTTGGTGAGGCACGGCGATGAGAGAAAAATGGATCCTCTGGGCGATATTGGCGGCGGTACTGCTGGGCGGCGGGTTTGGGATCGCATACGCGGTGCGCCGGGGGCGGCAGTGGTTGAGGTATATGCGCGGCATGATCGAGGCGGGCGAGGAGGAGGCGCAGACCCGCCCCAAGTCGCTGTCCTCGATGGGGCGGCTGCTGCTGCCCGCGCTGCGGCGGGACTTTCCGGAATATGACCTCGCGCTCATGGAGCGGCGCGCGAAGCAGGACGCCCTCCTGTTCTGGCAGAGCTGTGCGGCCGGGCGGTCGCTGTTCGCGGACGGCGCCGGGGTGAAGAGCTTTTTTGACGACCTGCAGGGAGAAATCGCCCGGCGCGCGGGGATGGCGATCTCTTCGCCCTTTGTGCACGCGGCGGCGCTGTCCGGGTATGAAAACACGGGTGCGCAGTGCTTTGTGACCTATCAGGCGGCCTGCCAATGCGAAGTCGCGGGGCAGACGGTGCAGACCAAGGTGCAGATCCGCTACCTCGCGGCGGCGGAGGCGGACGCGGAACAGGGCGTCGCCGTGTATGAATGCCCCAATTGCGGCGCACCGGTGCCGCAGATCGGGCAGAAGGTCTGCGCCTATTGCGGGACGCAGCTCCACCCGGCGGCGGAGAGGAGCTGGCGGCTGTTCGAGATCCGGGAATTGTGAGGACGGCGCGGGAAACGCGCCCCACATACCTATAAAGGCGGGCGAGGCCGCAGGCTGCATATCCTGCATAGCGGAGCGGCGGCATCCCGGCCGGGAACATTTGCGCAAAGAAAATTGGATGGCCGAGCAGGAGCGCCACGCCGCATCGATCGAATAAAGCGTATTAGGTTGCCCAAAGTCAAGAGCGCATGGGGCGTTTGCCGGGCAAAGTGCAGTACACTGCCCAGGCATCCCGGCGGTATTGCATTGAGGCAGAGATGCCGTCCCATATACGGCCTCGCAAGGGCAAGCGGGCAATCAAAAAAAGCAGTGTGTTTTGGGGCACACTGCTTTTTGTCATCCTTCCAATTTCCGCACGACCTCTTGGAGCGCGTCCCAAAAGGCGGCGGCCCGCGAAAGCGAGGTGTGGCGGGCAATCTCCACCAGATAGCGGCATTGCTGCAAAGTTATGGGGCGCTCCTTTCGAAAAAGGGCAAAAAAGCCGCCGTGCGGTGGGCGCGGCGGCAGGGTGGTTATTTTTGCGGCTTCAGGACGAGGTTGACGATCCGCCCCGGCACGACGATCAGCTTGACGACCTCCATGCCGTCAAAGTAGGACGCGAAGTGTTCGCGGACAAACGCCTCGATCTGCTCCCGCGAAAAATCAGAAGGCACAGAGAAGCGTTCCTTGACCTTGCCGTTGACCTGCAAGGGATAGGTTGTCTCGTCCTTGACGAGCAGAGCCTCCTCATAGGCCGGGAAGGCGGCGTTAAAGATGCTGTAGCTCCCGCCGATGCGTTCCCAGAGCTCCTCCGCAAAGTGCGGCGCGACCGGCGCCATGAGCAGCAGCAGCGTGCGCACGCATTCCTTGGCGAAGTCGATGTCAAACGGCGTATCCGTGTATTTATACAGCGCGTTCGTGAGCTCCATCATGCGGGCGATGGCCGTGTTGAAGGAGAAGGTCGCTAGGTCCGCATCCACCGCCTTGATCGAGCGGTGCAGCACGAAGGTCAGGTCCTTCTTGTCCGCCGCGGGGTCGTTCTGCGCCGGGTCCGCGGCATAGACGCGGTCCACAAGGCGCTCCACGCGGTCGAGGTATTTGGCGATCGAGCGGATGCCGCCGTCGTTCCACGGGCCGCCCTCGATGTAGGCAAAGCCAAAGCCCAGGTACATGCGGAACACATCCGCGCCGTATTTTTGCACATAGGTGTCCGGCGAGACGACATTGCCCTTGGACTTGCTCATCTTTTCGCCGTCCGGCCCCAGGATCGTCCCCTGATGGACGAGCGAGAGGAAGGGTTCGTCGAAATCGAGGTAGCCCATGTCGCGGAATGCCTTGGTGAAGAACCGCGAATACAGAAGGTGCATGCAGGCATGCTCCGCGCCGCCGACATACTTGTCCACCGGGAGCATCTTGTTGATGATCGCCGGATCCCACGCCATCTTGGCGTCTTTGTTATCGGGATAGCGCAGGTAGTACCACGAGGAGCACACGAAGGTGTCCATCGTGTCCGGGTCGCGCTGCGCATCCGCGCCGCAGACCGGGCATTTGCAGTTCATAAAGCCCGCGTGCTTGGCGAGCGGCGAGGTGCCGTCCGGCGTGAAGTCGACATCATAGGGCAGCTCTACCGGCAGGTCCTTTTCCGGCACCGGCACATCGCCGCAGTGCGGGCAGTGGATGATCGGGATGGGCGCGCCCCAGTACCGCTGGCGCGAGATCAGCCAGTCGCGCAGGCGGTAGGTCGTCTTGAACCCGCCCTTGCCGAGCTTTTCCAGGTGCTCGGTCACGGCCTTCTTGCCCTCCACGACGGAAAGGCCGTCGAATTCGTGGCTGTTTACGAGCACGCCTTCATAGTCGCAGAAGGGCAGCGCATCGTCCTGCCCCGGGTTCTTCGCGGCGACAACGCGCTCGATGGGCAGGTTGTATTTGGTCGCAAACGCAAAGTCGCGCTCGTCATGTGCCGGGACGGCCATGACCACGCCCGTGCCGTAGCTCGCGAGGACATAGTCCGCCGCCCAGATCGGCACCTTGCGGCCGTTTACTGGGTTTATCGCATACGAACCGGTGAACACGCCCGTCTTTTCGCGCGTGGAGGACAGGCGGTCGATCTCGTTCGACGCGGCGGCGTATTTCTTATACGCCTCGACGGCCTCCTTCTGTTCCGGTGTGGTGAGCGAATCGACCATCGGGTGCTCCGGCGAGATGACGACATAGGTGCAGCCGTACAGCGTGTCGGCGCGCGTCGTAAAGACGGAGAACTGTCCGCCGCCCACAATGTCGAAGGTCACTTCGCTGCCCGTGGACTTGCCGATCCAGTGCTTCTGCATGAGCTTGGTCTTTTCCGGCCAGTCCAGCCCGTCGAGGTCAGCAAGCAGCTCCTCCGCATAGTCGGTGATTTTGAAGAACCACTGCGTCAGGTGCTTGCGCGTGACGGGCGTGTGGCACCGCTCGCATTCGCCGTCCACGACCTGCTCGTTGGCGAGCACGGTGTTGCAGTGCGGGCACCAGTTGACCGGCGCCGCGGCGCGATAGGCGAGACCCTTCTTGTATAGCTGCAAAAAGCACCACTGCGTCCATTTATAATACGCGGGCATGCAGGTCTTGACTTCATAATCCCAGTCGAAGGAGCCGCCCATGGCCTTTAACTGCTTTTCCATCGTCGCGATGTTGGCGATCGTGGAATCCTTCGGGTGGATGCCCGTCTTGATCGCATAGTTTTCGGCGGGCAGGCCGAACGCGTCAAAGCCCATCGGCTGGAAGACATTATAGCCCTTCATGCGCAGGTAGCGCGCATAGGAATCGGCCAGGCCGAAGTTATACCAATGCCCGACATGCAGCTTGGCGCCCGAGGGGTAGGAGAACATCTCAAGCACATATTTCTTGGGCTTGTCGCTGTGACGATCAAAATGGTACAGTCCGGTCTCCTCCCAGATCTTTTGCCATTTCTTTTCAACTTCTGGTAAATTCACGATGGAATACACTCCTTTTGCGGGCCGCCCACCGGCAGCCGACCCAGGGCGCGGGAGCGTCCCGGTGCAGTATTGATACGGTTTTTTATGCATTTAATATTATAATATGGTTGGGGCTTTGTCAATAAAGGCGGGCCCCCTTTGCGCCGGATACCCGGAAAAGCGCGGCGCAGGTGGGAATTTACAGAAAAAAGTTGAAGATGCGCGGCGCATATGGTATAGTAGTAACTGTATTTTAATTTTTGCAAAATCCGAGAAATTTTCGATAGAAATAGGAAGACACAGGCGAAGGATGAAGATCCGCTTCCCCGAGGCTGTGTGGAAGGATGTTGGAATATGGAACAAAAGTATCAACAGATCGGACTCGCCGTGCCGGAAGCACTGCTGCCGGATAAAAAGGTCAATATGCGCAAATGGGCCGTGATCGCCTGCGATCAGTATACGACGAACGAGGCCTATTGGCACGAGGTGGAGCGCGTCGTCGGCGGCAGCCCCTCTTCGCTGCACATCATGCTGCCGGAGATCTACCTCGGCGCGCCGGATCGGGACGAGCGTATCCAGAGCGCCAAGGAGGTCATGACCCGCTATATCGACGACGGCGTGCTGACGCTGCTGCCGCAGGGCTTCATCCTGGTCGAGCGGACGATCAACCGCCGCGTGCGCAAGGGGCTCATGGTGCTTGTGGACCTCGAGGAGTTCGACGCAGACCCCTTCAAAAAGGCGCAGATCCGCGCCAGCGAGGAAGTGCTGGAGGAGCGCGTCGAGGCGCGCATGGACATCCGTTCCGGCGCGGAGCTGGAGATGCCGCACATCTTCCTCCTGATGGACGATGCGCAGAACCGGGTTATCGAGCCGGTCTGGCGCAAGCGCGAATCCTTCACCAAGCTGTATGACATCGACCTCATGCTGCACGGCGGCCGCGTGACGGGCTACCTCATCGAGGACAAGGCGGTGGAGGAGGAGATCCTGCATCAGCTCTCGCTTTTAAAGACGCGGGACGGCATGCGCTTCTGTGTGGGCGACGGCAACCACTCCCTTGCGACGGCCAAGGCCATCTGGGAAGAGGCCAAGCAGACGCTCTCGCTCGAGGAACAGGAGACGAGCCCGCTGCGCTATGCGATGTGTGAGCTTGTCAACCTGCACGACCCGGCGATGCCGCTTCTGCCCATTCACCGTGTGATTTCCGGCGTGAGCAGCTCCATGTGCATCCAGTATGTCGTCGACCACTTAAATTCCGTCGGGGCGGACGCGCGGCTCGTGTTCTCGCGCCGCAAGCCCTCCATGCAGGTGTCGGAGGCGCCGGAGACCCTCTTCTTTACGAGCAAATCCAGCTCCGGCCGGATCGAGATCAATTCCCCCACGACGCGTATGCTGGTCGAACAGCTGCAGCCGGTGCTGGAGGATTTTGTGCGCGAATACCCACTCGCCAAGCTGGAATATGTCCACGGTGACGAGGAATTCGAGCGCGTGACGCAGGAATATGACACGCTGGGCTTTGTGATGCCCGCGATGGAGAAATCGACCTTCTTTGACACGCTGTCCGAGATGGGCGTCTTCCCGAAGAAGTGCTTCTCGCTCGGTGAAGCCTACGAAAAGCGCTACTATGTGGAATGCCGCCTGCTCACCGAGCATGAGGAGATCCCGGAGGAAGAGGAACTCCCCCTGGACACGCTGGAGGCAGGAGAGGACGAGGAAACGGCGCAGGAAGCGCCGGTGCAGGACGCCCCGGAGGAGGCTTCCGGCGCGCTTTCCAAGCTCAAGGAGTTCAAGATCTCCAACCTGTTTAAGAAAAAGTCGGACTGAGCGCGCGGCGCAAGGAGTATTTATGGAAATCAAGGTGGCGAAATTCGGAGGAACCTCCCTTGCGGACGCGGTGCAGATCGCCAAGGTGAAAAAGATCATCGAGGCCGATCCGGCGCGCCGCTATATCGTGCCCTCGGCGCCGGGCAAATCCGACCGGTATCAGGTCAAGGTGACGGACCTGCTCTATGGGCTGGAGCACGCGATCGAGCAGGGCGAGGACTACCGCCCCTTCTATGACAAGATCTTTGCCCGCTTTACGGACATCAAGCGCGACCTCGGCTTGTCGGTCGACATCGAGGCCCGGCTGGAGGAGGTTTTGGCGAACCTGCTTGATGGGGCGGGCGCGGACTACGCAGCGAGCCGCGGCGAATACCTAAACGGCATGCTGATTGCAGACTACCTGGGCTATGCCTTTGTGGACGCGGCAGAGGTGATCCTGTTTGACAAGCGCGGCAAATACGACGAAAAGCGCACCGAAAAGGTGCTGTCCGAGCGGCTGCGCGGCCTCGAGCGCGCGGTGGTCCCGGGCTTTTACGGGAGCATGCCCAATGGGTCGATCAAGACCTTCTCGCGCGGCGGGTCGGATGTCACGGGCGCGATCGTGTCCGCGGCGGTGCGGGCGGACCTGTACGAAAACTGGACGGATGTGTCCGGGTTCTATATGGTCGATCCGCGCATCGTCAAGCATGCGAAAAAGGTGGAATCCATCACCTACCGCGAGCTGCGCGAGCTGAGCTATATGGGCGCGGCGGTGCTGCACGAGGACTCGATCTTCCCGGTGTATAAATACGCGATCCCGATCAATGTGCGCAACACGAATGCACCGGAGGATTCGGGAACGATGATCCTCCCGACCATCGAGAGCTATGACGGCCCGCCCGTCACGGGCATTGCCGGCAAAAAGAACTTCACGATCATTTCGATTGAAAAGAACGGCATGAACGCGGAGCTCGGCTTCGGCCGCCGGGTGCTCGCTTGCATTGAAAAGTACGGCATCCCGTTCGAACACATGCCCTCCAGCATCGACACGCTGTGCGTCGTGCTCGAGGATGCGAAGGTCAAGGACAATATCAATGACATTGTGGACGACATTCACCGCACCTGTGAACCGGACAGTGTGGAGATTGTGCGCAACCTGGCGCTCATCGCGACGGTCGGCAAGCGTATGCGGGAAAGCATCGGCACCGCGGCGACCCTGTTTTCCGCGATGGCCAAGGCCAACATCAATGTACGCATGATTGACCAGGGTTCGAGCGAGATGAACATCATCGTCGGCGTCAAGAACGAGGACTTCGAGCGCACAATGATCGCCATCCACGACGCCTTTGCCGACATGTAATATCCAAAAGATCAAAAATAGAGCAGCCATTTGGCTGCTCTTTTTGCATGTCGATATATTACCGCCACAGGCGTGATTCCAGCTGCGTGCGGTTTTCGGCATACCCCGGTTTGCCGAGCAGGGCGAACATGTTGACCTTATAATCCTCCACGCCGGGTTGGTTGAAGGGGTTGACGCCCAGCATATACCCCGACGCGGCGCACGCCTTTTCAAAGAAGTACACGAGGTAGCCATAGGTATAGGCGTCGATGCGGTCGGCCTCCAGCACGATGTTGGGCACGCCGCCGTCCGTGTGCGCCAGCAGCGCCGCCTCAAACGCGCGGTGGTTGACCCGGCTCACGGGCATGCGGTCAAGGAAGGAGAGGCCGTCGGCATTGGCGTCGTCGCAGGGGATGATGTATTCCTGCTTGGGCTGCCGGAAGAAGAGCACGGTCTCGAACAGGTTGCGCAGCCCCTGCTGGATGTACTGCCCCATCGAGTGCAGGTCGGTGGAGAAGCAGACGGACGCCGGGAAGATGCCCTTGCCGTCCTTGCCCTCGCTCTCGCCGAACAGTTGCTTCCACCATTCCTGGAAGGAGACGAGGTCGGGCTCATACCCCACGAGGATCTCCGCCGTCTTGCCCTTGCGGTACAGCGCGTTCCGCAGTGCGGCATAGTGATAGGCCGGGTTATCGAGCCCCGGGACAGCCAGTTCGCGCATCGCATCCCCCGCACCCGCGAGGATGGCCCCTGTGTCGCATCCCGCAGCCGCGATGGGGAGCATTCCGACAGAGGTCAGCACCGAATACCGGCCGCCGATGTCGTCCGGGACGACGAAGGTCTCATACCCCTCCGCATCGGCCAGCGCCTTGAGCGTTCCCTTTTCGCGGTCGGTTGTGACATAGATGCGCTGCGCCGCCTCCGCGCGGCCATAGCGCTGCTCCAGATACTGCTTAAAGATGCGGAAGGCGATGGCCGGTTCGGTCGTGGTGCCCGATTTGGAGATGACATTGACGGACACCTCCCGCCCCTCGCACAGCGCCAACAGCTCGTTTAGGTAGGAGGCGCTTAAATTATTGCCCGCAAAAAAGACCTGCAGGCCGTCCGCCTTCAGGTTGTGGAAGCGTCCCCGGAGCAGCTCGATCGCGGACAGCGCGCCGAGGTAGGATCCGCCGATGCCGATGACGATGAGCACATCGCTGGTCTCGCGGATGCGCCGCGCCGCCTCCTGCACGCGGGCATATTCCGCGCGGTCATAGGTTTCGGGATAGGAAAGCCACCCGAGAAAGTCGCTGCCCGCGCCGTTTTTGCCCACAAGGAGCTTGTGCGCGCCCGCAGCCGCTTCCTCCAGATAGGCGAGATCCCGCGCGTCCAGAAATGTCCGCAGGGTTTGGTCGCACACCTTAATTCCCATGAAAAACCCTCCTGCTATTCTCAACCCACGCCCCAAAGCCGGGCGGGGAAAGAAGTCGTTTGTGCTTCTAGTTATACCATATATCGCCGCCCGAGGCAATGGGACAGCACAAAGCAGGCCAAGAAAATTCAAGGAAATTTCATAAAAAAAGCGCACAGAACGCTCTGTGCGCCGGTTTTTATGTGGAAAGTCAGCGGATGCGGCGCGCCTTTCGGACGCCTTCCGCAGCAGCGATCTTTGCCATGACCTCGTCGGAGGGGTGCTCGTTCAAATCGAACACCGAATAGGCGATGTCCCCGCGGGATTTGTTGACCATTTCCTCGATGTTGATGTTGGCGTCGCTCAGGATGCTGCTGATCTTGGCGATCAGGCCGGACACATTGCCGTGGATGACCGTGAGGCGGGAATGCCGGCTGGGCGAGAGCGGGCAGGCCGGGAGGTTGACGGAATTGCGGATCGCGCCGGTCTCCAGGTAGTCGCGCAGCTCCTCCGCCGCCATGGACGCGCAGTTTTCTTCGGACTCCGGGGTGGACGCGCCGAGATGCGGCGTGCAGATCACCTTGCTGTGCGACAGGCAGGCGTCGTCCGGGAAGTCGGTGAGGTACCGCGCGACCTTGCCGCTGTCCAGCGCAGCAAAGAGCGCCTCCTCGTTGATGAGCCCATCGCGCGCGAAGTTCAAAAGGACGACGCCGTCCTTCATCTGCGCGATCTGCGCCGCGTCCAGATAGTTGCGCGTGCTGTCCATGAGCGGCACATGAATGGTGATATAGTCCGCCGCACCGAGCAGATCCTCCATGTGCAGCGCGTGCTGCACATCCACCGAGAGGTGCCACGCGTTGTCGATGGAGATGAATGGGTCATAGCCGATGACCTTCATGCCCAGCTTGGCCGCCGTGTTGGCGACGAGCACGCCGATGGCCCCGAGGCCGATGACGCCCAGCGTCTTGCCCGCAATCTCCGGCCCCACGAATTGCTTTTTGCCCTTTTCCACGGCCTTGGCGATCGCGCCGCCCTGTTCGGCCAACCCCTTGGCCCAGGAAATGCCGCCCACGATGTCGCGCGAGCCCAAAAAGAGCGCGCACAGCACGAGCTCCTTGACGGCGTTGGCGTTGGCGCCTGGCGTATTGAACACGGCGATGCCCCGGCGAGTGCATTCCTCGACCGGGATGTTATTAAACCCGGCGCCCGCACGGGCAAAGGCGAGGTGGTTTTCCCGCAGGGGGAGGTCGTGGCAGTCCGCACTGCGCAGCAGGAAGGCGTCCGCCTCTGCTTCCGGCAGGTCGGCGCTCACCAAATAGCGCTCTTTGGGCAGGTGTGTGTGGATGATGGGCGAGATTGCATTTAATGTCTTGATTTGATACATGGGCATACCTCAGTGTCTGGCTTCAAAGTCGGCCATAAAGCGGACGAGCGCCGCCGTCGCTTCCTCGGTGACGGCGTTATAGAGGCTGGCGCGCATGCCGCCGGCCACGCGGTGCCCCTTCAGGTTGCACAGCCCGGCCGCCGTCGCCTCCTTGCAGAACTGCGCGTCCAGCTCCGCGTCGCCGGAGGTGAAGGTCACGCTCATGAGCGAGCGGTCGGCCTTGTTCGTGACGATGCCGTGGAACAGGCGGGAAGCGTTGTCCAAATAGTTGTATAGCATGGCCGCTTTGCGCTGGTTGGCCTCATAGATGGCCGGGACGCCGCCCTGCTCCTCCATCCATTCGAGCACCAGCCCGGCCATGTAGATGGCGAAGGTCGGCGGCGTGTTGTACATGGATCCGTTCTTGGCGTGCACGGCATAGTCAAGCATGCTGGGCAGGTTTTTCACCCGGCCCAGGAGATCCTCGCGGATGAGAACGACGGTGAGTCCGGCCGGGCCGATGTTTTTCTGCGCCCCGGCATAGATCACGCCGAAGTCGGACACGCGGATCGGCTCGGACAAAATGCACGAGGTCATGTCGGCCACGAGCGTGTGCCCGGCCACATCCGGGACGGCGCGGAACTGTGTGCCATAGATCGTGTTGTTATAGGTGATGTGCACATAGTCCGCGGGGCCGGCAAACATCTCCGGCCGCAGGGCGGGCAGGTGCGTGTAGGCATCCTCCTCCGAAGAGGCGGGGATGACGACCTCGCCGAACAGCGCGGCCTCCTTCGCGGCCTTTTTGGCGAAATTGCCGGAATTCACATAATACGCCCGCTTGGTGTCGTACATGAGGTTCATGGGCAGCATATCGAATTGCAGGGAAGCGCCGCCCTGCAAAAACAGCACTTTATAAGTTTCCGGGATGCCGAGCAGCCGGCGCAGGCGCGCCTCGGCGTCGTTGGCAATTTCCTGGAAGGTGGAAGATCGATGGCTCATCTCCATGACGGACATGCCTGTGCCGTGCAGGTCGGTCAGTTCCTTTTGCGCTTTTTCCAGCACGCTGAGCGGCAGCGCGGCGGGGCCGGCGGCAAAGTTATACACGCGTTTCAAAATCAAATCCTCCTAGAAAGAAAATTGGAAACTGTTCGTATGATAATACATTGATTTTACTCATGTTTGCAATTTTGGTCAACTGCTTTCTGCAAATAAATGCCGCCTTTTGGCGCAAAGCGGGGAAATTTTTCCGGGGAGTCGGGCAAAAAAATGTGTTATACTAGACAGTATATGAAACAACAGGGGAAATGAGGCAGGGCAGGATGGATTTATTTTTGCAGAATCAGAAACAGAGCGCGCCGCTTGCGGACCGCATGCGCCCGCGGACGCTCGAGGAATTCGTGGGGCAGCGGCACATCCTGGGCGAGGGCAAGCTGCTGCGGCGGGCAATTTTGGCGGACAAGCTCTCGTCGAGCATCTTCTTCGGGCCGCTCGGATGCGGCAAGACGACGCTGGCGCAGATCATCGCCAACACGACCCGATCCGCCTTTTGCCGCGTCAACGCCGTCTCCACCGGCGTGGGCGAGGTGCGCAAGCTGCTTAGTGAGGCGGAACACCGCCAAAAGGTCTATGGGCAGGCGACCTACCTGCTGCTCGACGAATGCCACCGCTGGAGCAAGGCGCAGTCGGACAGCATCCTCCCCGCGATCGAGCAGGGCGTTGTCCGCTTTATCGGGAGCACGACGGAAAACCCGATGATCGCCATGACCCCGGCCATCGTGTCGCGGTGCCGCCTGTTCCAATTCCGCTCGCTCTCGCGGGAGGATATTGGGACGGCGATTGACCGCGCGATCTCGGACAAGGAACGCGGCTACGGCAATTTGGGCGTCGATATGCTGCCGGAGGCCAAGGCGCACATTGCCGACCTCGCAAACGGCGATGTGCGCGCGGCGCTCAACGCGGTGGAGCTGGCCGTGCTCACGACCAACCCGGATGCAGACGGCCGCATCCGCATCACGCTGCCCATCGCGGAGGAATCCATCCAGCGGCGCGCCGTGCGCTGCGACGAGGGCGAATACTACGACATGCTGTCCGCCTTCTGCAAGTCGCTGCGCGGGTCGGACGGCGACGCAGCGTTGTTCTGGTGCGCGCGCATGCTGTATGCCGGGGTGGACCCGCGCATCATCGTGCGCCGCATGATCGTGCACAGCAGCGAGGACATCGGCCTCGCCAACCCGATGGCCATGCAGCAGGCCGTGGCGGCCATGCAGGCGCTCGAGCACATCGGCATGCCGGAAGCGCGGCTCAACATCGCGCAGGCCATCCTCTACATCTGCGAAAGCCCCAAGTCGGACAGCGTGACGCGCGCGGTCGAGGCGGCGTTTTTCGACGCGGAGCACTGCCGGGTGGCGGGCGTGCCCACGCACCTGCGCGACACGCACTACGCCGGGGCGGAACGACTTGGCAGCGGCAGGGGGTACCGCTACCCGCACGACTTCCCGGGGCACTATGTGCCGCAGCAGTACCTGCCGGACGAGCTGGCCGGGCGGGACTACTATCGCCCGAGCGACCAGGGCGGCGAGGCGCGCATCGCCGCCGCGCGGGAGCGGCGCAAGGCGCGGGACGCGGCGGAGGGAGCGCCAAACGGGGAAAAGCCCTCGGGCGAGGTGAACTGAGCGCCTGCATTTCCATATAGGGGGGACATGCAGCTCAAAGGAGAACGCCTTTTATAGCCACATGCATTGCCGGGGAGCATCCCGGCGGCCGGGAGAACAGGACTGTGTCGAAGGAAAACGGACATTCTATTCCCGCGGATGCGCCTGTATTTGGTTGGGCATATAAAAAACCACGCACCTTTTTACAGGTTCGTGGTTTTTGCGTCTATATTCCCTTGCGCTTACGCCTTGGCGTTGCGGTAGATGCTGCCATAGACCATGTCCTTGCCGGAATATTCGACCAGCTCGGACAGTGTGACGAATTGATACCCCTTGGCCGCGAGCTCGGGGATGATGCGCTCGATGGCGTGGAAGGTGCTCTCGTACAGGTCGTGGAACAGGACGATGTCGCCGTCCTTGACCTCGCTCATGCAGATCTGATATACGGAATCCGCGTCGCGGCTCTTCCAGTCGAGTGTGTCCACTTCCCAGTTGGCGATGGGCATCTTCATGTCCCGGGAAAACTGCCGCAGCGTGTCGTTGACCGATCCATAGGTCGGGCGGATGAACTTGGTGGGCTTGCCGGTGAGCTCGCGCACCTTGTCGCTCGTGCGCAGGATCTGCGACTGGATCTCCTCATAGGAGAGCTTGGTGAGCTTTTTGTGTTCCCAGGTGTGGTTGGCAATCTCGTGTCCCGCCTCGCTCACCTGCACGAGCGAATCCTTAAACTGCTCGATGCGGTTGCCGACGACGCAGAAGGTGACGCGGCCGCCGTACTGCTCGGCAAGCTCCGCGATGCGCGTGGTGAACTTGCTCGGGCCATCGTCAAAGGTGAGCGCGATCATGGGCTTATCCGGGTCGATCTCCCGCCCGCGCTTCGGCAGATAGTCCGCGAACAGGCGGTATACCGGGTCGGCCAAGCAGGGGGCGAGGTCTGTAAACGACACGGACGGCGCCAATTCCTCCTTTTGCGCCTCACCGAGCGCCCCGGCGGCAAAGTGAAAGACCGCGCCCGCCTCCGTGAATTCCAGCGCACAGAGCAGTGCATCCTCGCTGAGGTCGTCTACGGACGCCTCCGGCGCGGCCTGCGCATGGAGGGCGTTATTGATGAGCGCGTTCAGCGTCGGGCGCTGTTCCGGGTTTAGCAGGTCGGCGGCCGCATAGACCGTGCCGGACTCCGCCTCATAGAAGAAGGCGTGCGCGATGGGGTCGCCCGAGGTCTGCTTGCCGGAGATCGGGCAGGAAAAGCCGGTGTAGAGGATCTTGCCGAGCTTGGACAGGAAGACAGACAAGGTGTAGTCCAAGTGGAGCCCCGCGTCCTCGGTATACGCACCCTGGGCGGCGGCGATCTGTGCGTGGATAAAGTCCGTCACCGCGGCGTCTACGGCAGAGAGCCCGGTCGTCGGGGCGAAGATGGCATAGTACAGGTGCGGCGTGTCGCTCTGTGTGTCGGAATCCGGACGCGGCGTATTGGAGAGCAGCGTCGCATCCTGCGTTTCCCAGGCAGAGGGAGTGTGCGCGGTGTAGTAGGGCGCGAAGGTGGGCTTCACCTTTTTGCAGGCAGCCGCAGAAAAAAGAAGCCCCAGCACCAACAGGAGACAGGGCAGACGTCTTGTGAGAAACCGTTTCATAAATAAACCAATCCTTAGTATAATAGTTGAACGCACTTTCCAGTATAGCAGTTTTTCGACAAAATACAACTTGTCCGACAGGGAGTTTACAAATGCAAAAAATGGAAATAAGCAACCGGAGACCAATACCGATGCCATGCGGCCGCGAAGTGTCCAGGGGCAAACGGCTGGCCGGGAGGAATGCCGCCGGGAAGGCTCGTTTCGCATGAGCGGTATGGGCAAGCTCCTTTTTGGCGTTGACAAACCCGAAAAAAGCCCATATAATAGGCGGTAAGATCGATATTGCGAAATGCGGGAAAGACAATTCTGCGCTTGAAACGCCCAAGAGAGCCGGGGACAGGTGGAAGCCCGGCGGCAAGCCAAGCGAAAGAGATCACTTTCCGGGGAGGGCTTCCCTTCCGGCAGCTTCGGCCGCGCGGCGTGCGTTAGAGCGCCAAGAGCTTTTCTGTCATGTGGGATAGAAAAGGAATTTAGGTGGTAACGCGGTCTCTCGCCCTATGGCGAGGGGCCGCTTTTATTTTTGCAAACGGAGAAAAGGAGCACGAGCTATGTACGAAAAGGTTTCAACGGATCTGAACTTCGTCGCCCGCGAGGAGCAGGTTCTGGATTTCTGGAAAAAGCAAGACATCTTCAAAAAGGCGCAGAAGCAGGGGGAGGGCAAGCCGGACTATACCTTCTATGACGGCCCGCCGACGGCCAACGGCAAGCCGCACATCGGCCATGTGTTGACGCGCAGCATCAAGGACCTCTTCCCGCGCTATAAGGCGATGGACGGCTATAATGTCCTGCGCAAGGCCGGGTGGGACACGCACGGCCTGCCCGTCGAGCTGGAGGTGGAAAAGCAGCTCGGCCTGGACGGCAAGGAACAGATCGAGGCGTATGGCGTCGAGGAATTCATCCAGAAGTGCAAGCAGAGCGTTTGGCAGTATAAGGGCGAATGGGAACGCCTCTCCGACCGCGTCGGGTATTGGGCGGACATGGAGCATCCCTACATCACCTATGAGGACAACTACATCGAGTCCGAATGGTGGGCGCTCAAGAAGATCCACGAAAAGGGTCTTTTGTATAAGGGCCA
This sequence comes from uncultured Christensenellaceae bacterium, assembly GCA_934555865.1. Classification (GTDB taxonomy): domain Bacteria; phylum Bacillota; class Clostridia; order Christensenellales; family Christensenellaceae; genus QANA01. The sequence continues at coordinate 40,059 of CAKTFI010000002.1, forward strand.
CAAGGTCGTGCCCTACTGCCCGCGCTGCGGGACGGCGCTTTCCTCGCACGAGGTCGCGCAGGGGTATAAGGATGTGACGGAGAAATCCGCGACCGTCCGTTTCAAGTCCACGACCGAGCCGGACACCTACTTCCTCGCGTGGACGACCACGCCCTGGACGCTGCCGAGCAATGTCTGCCTGTGCGTCAACGGCGAGGTGGACTATGTGAAGGTCAAGGCCGGGGAGTATCACTACATCCTGGCCGAGGCGCTGGCGGAAAAGCTTTTGGGCGAGGACATCACGGTCGAGCGGCACTATAAGGGCCGTGACCTCGTGGGCATGCACTACGAACCGCTGTTTGCCTGCACGGCGGCGGCCTGCGGCGGCAAGGACGCGTTTTATGTCATCGCGGACGACTATGTCACGACGACGGACGGCACGGGCATCGTGCACAATGCGCCGGCCTTTGGTGAGGACGACGCGCGCGTCTGCCGCGAAAACGGCCTGCCCTTTGTGCAGATGGTGGACACCAAGGGCGAGATGTGCGGCGGCACCCCGTGGGACGGTGTGTTCGTCAAAAAGGCCGACCCGCTCATCCTGGACGCGCTGGACAAGGAGGGCAAGCTGTTTGATGCGCCCGTGTTCACGCACAGCTACCCGCATTGCTGGCGCTGCGACACGCCGCTCATCTACTATGCGCGCAGCACCTGGTTCATCAAGATGACCGCGCTGCACGACGAGCTCATGCGCAACAACAACGCGATCCACTGGCTGCCGGACAACATCCGCGAGGGCCGGATGGGCAACTTCCTGGACAATGTCATCGACTGGGGCATCTCGCGCGAGCGCTATTGGGGCACGCCGCTGCCGGTGTGGACCTGCGAATGCGGGCATGTGCATGTCGTGGGCAGCCGCGAGGAGCTCTGCCGCATGGGCGACCATGTCCCGGCGGACATCGAGCTGCACAAGCCGTTCATCGACGCGGTGGAGCTCACCTGCCCGGTCTGCGGCAAAAAGATGAAGCGCGAAAAGGAGGTTATCGACTGCTGGTTCGACTCCGGCTCCATGCCGTTCGCGCAGTGGCACTACCCGTTTGAAAATAAGGAGGCGTTTGAAAAGCACTTCCCGGCCAACTTCATCAGCGAGGCCGTCGACCAGACGAGAGGCTGGTTCTATACCTTGTCCGCCATCGGCGCACTGCTCTTCGACCGGGCGCCGTTCGAAAACTGCATCGTGCTGGGGCTCGTGCAGGACAAGGAAGGCAAGAAGATGAGCAAGCACCTCGGCAATGTCGTGAATCCGTGGGATGTGCTGAATAAACAGGGCGCCGACGCCGTGCGGTGGTATTTCTACACCAACTCTGCGCCGTGGCTGCCCAGTCGCTTCTATGACGAGGCCGTCTCGGAGGCGCAGCGCCGCTTCATGGGCACGCTGTGGAACACCTATGCGTTCTACATCCTCTATGCAGAGATCGACCAGTTCGACCCCACCAAGCACACGCTGCGGGAAGACCTCGGCGTCATGGACCGCTGGATCTTGTCGCGGCTCAATTCCACGGTCGCGTCCGTGCGCGGCTACCTCGATCAATACCTCATCACCGAGGCGTCCAAGGAGCTTTCCGCGTTTGTGGACGAGCTGTCGAACTGGTATGTCCGCCGCTGCCGTGAGCGCTATTGGGGCGCGGAGATGACGCAGGACAAGGTGGACGCCTACATGACGCTGTACACCGTGCTCGAGACCTTCTGCCGCCTGATCGCGCCGTTTGTGCCGTTCGTGGCGGAGAGCATCTATCAAAACCTTGTGCGCAGTGTGGACAAGGCCGCGCCGGAGAGCGTGCACCTCACGAGCTATCCGACGGTGGACGCGGCGCGCGTGGACGAGGAATTGGAGAAGAATATGGACGCTGTGCTGCGCATCGTGGCGCTGGGCCGCGCATGCCGCAATGGGGCGAACATCAAGAACCGGCAGCCGATTTCCGCGCTGTATGTGGGCGGGCTGGACAGCCTCCCCGCGATGTACGCCGATGTCGTGCGGGGTGAGCTCAATGTGAAAGAAGTGCACTTCGGCGCGGCGGCGGACGAATACATCGACTATATCGTCAAGCCACAGCTGCGCACGCTGGGGCCGAAATACGGCAAAGCGCTGGGCGCGATCCGCAAGCACTTTGCAGAGGTGAGCGGCCGCGAGATCGTGCGCGTCGTCCGCAGCGGGGAAAAGTACTGCTTCGACGCGAACGGGCAGCCGGTCGAGCTGGAGGAAGCCGACCTGCTCATCGAGCCGGTGCAGAAGGAGGGCTTTGCGGTGGAGGTCGAGGGCGACCTCGCCGTCATCATCGACACGCATTTGACGCCGGAGCTTGAGGAGGAAGGCAATGTCCGCGAGATCGTGAGCAAGGTGCAGACGATGCGCAAGGAGGCCGGGTTCGAAGTGACCGACCACATCCGCGTGTTTGTGGCCGAGGGCGCAGAGGTTGAGGCGATCGCCGCGCGCAACGCGGGTTCGATCGCGGCGGACACGCTGGCCGAATCGGTCGAGACGGGCCGCCTCGCCGGATATACGAAGCAGTGGGACATCAACGGCAAACAAGCCGTGTTCGGCGTGGAAAAGGTCGAGGCATAAGCTATAAAACGACGCATACGCCAAAAAAACGCATATTGGGCGCCGGAAGAGCTTTCCGGCGCTCTTTGCATGTATATATGCATTTATACAGAAATTTATGCAAAACGGGCGCGGGGCGCAACTTTTCCGATGGGAAAGCAGAAATTTTGCAAATTTCAAAAAAATGTAATTTTGGGTATTGACAAATATCGTGAATAAATATACAATGCATACATCGAAAGTTTCAAATACACAGGAAGAGGAATTATGGGATTCTTTGAGATCATCGCACAGTATTATCAATATTTCCTGCGAGGGACCCAGACGACCATCGTCGTCGCGCTGTTCACCGTCTTTTTCGGGGCGATCCTGGGATGCGCCATCGCGCTCATGCGGCTTTCCAATATAAAGCCGCTGCAATGGTTCTCCAAGCTCTACATCACGATCATCCGCGGCACGCCGATGCTGGTGCAGCTCTACATCGTCTATTATCAGCTGGACTTCATCCCCTATCCGCAGGGCACGCTGTTCGGCGTGGATATGCAGCGGGCGATTCCCTGCATGATCGCCTTGTCCATCAACTCGGCGGCCTATATCGCGGAAATCATCCGCGCGGGCATCCAGGCGGTGGATGTGGGGCAGACCGAGGCGGCCCGCTCCTGCGGGATGACGGCGGCCCAGGCGATGCGCTACATCATCCTGCCGCAGGCGGTCAAGAACATCCTGCCCGCGATCGGCAACGAATTCGTCACGATGGTCAAGGAAACCTCCATCGTGCAGTACCTGGGCATTTCCGACCTCATGTACAACAACGGCATCGTCGTTTCGGCGACCTACAACCCGCTTCCCTGCTACTACATTTCGGCGATCATCTACCTGGTCCTGAATATCCTGCTCGGCAAGGGGCTCAGCATTTTCGAAGGGAGGCTGAAGAAGAGTGAAAAGTGAAGTCATGTTTGAGGTCAAGGATCTCACCAAGAGCTTCGGCAAGCTCGATGTGCTAAAGGGAATCAACGCGACCTTCCAAAAGGGCGATGTCGCGGCGATCATCGGGCCGTCCGGCGGCGGCAAGTCCACCTTCATCCGATGCCTGAACCTCCTCGAAAAGCCGACGGGCGGGCAGATCATCTTTGAAGGCACGGACATCACGGCCAAGGGCTTTGATGTCAACAAGCACCGACAAAAGGTGGGCATGGTCTTTCAGCAGTTCAACCTGTTCAACAACCTGAACATCCTGGACAATGTGACCATCGCGCTCGACAAGGTCAAGCATGTGAAGAAGGACGAGGCGGAAAAGAAGGCGATGGAGCTGCTCGCCCGGGTCGGCCTGGCCGACAAGGCGGAAGCCTACCCCTCGCAGCTCTCCGGCGGGCAGAAGCAGCGTATCGCGATCGTGCGGGCGCTCGCGATGGAGCCGGATGTCCTGCTGTTTGACGAACCGACCTCCGCGCTCGACCCGGAAATGGTGGGCGAGGTGCTCGGGGTCATCTCCGACCTGGCAAAGGAGGGGATCACGATGGTGGTCGTCACGCACGAGATGGGCTTCGCGCAAAAGGTCGCGACGCGCGTCCTGTTCATGGACGGCGGCGTGATCGCCGAGGAGGGAACGCCGAAGGACATCTTCGAAAACCCCAAGAACCCGCGAACCAAGGAATTCTTGTCCAAGGTCATCAATGTCATCTGACGCGGCTGCCGCGCAGAGGAAGTAAAGCAAACAATATACGATAAATAAAAAATTTCAAAATTTTGGAGGATCACAACTATGTTGCACACGACAAACCCGGAAATTCTGTTCCTGAAACAAGAAGATGTAGTAAACGCTGGTCTCTTGGACATGAAGCAGATCATCGAAGTCACCGAAAAGACCTATGCCATGCTCGGCAAGGGGCAGATCAAGAACCCGCCCAAGACAAACACGAGCATTCCCGATAAGGAAAACTGGCAGTCCTTCTTCAACTCCATGCCCTGCTATATCGGCGGCGATGTGAACATCGCAGGCGTCAAGTGGGCGGCGGAGGCCAAGAAGAACGCGACCATCCCCGGCATCCCCTACGGCATCGACATTTCCATCCTGAGCGACCCGGAAACGGTGCTCCCGTTCTGCATCCTGGACGGCACGCTCATCACGGCGATGCGCACCTCGGCGGTGGGCGGCGTCATGGCGAAATACACAGCGCCCTCCAACGCGACGACGGCCACGCTGGTCGGCGCGGGCGTCATCGGCCGCACGATGGTCTCGGCCATCCACGAGGCGCTGCCGCAGATCAAGACGATGTACCTGTGCGACCTCGACCTTGCAAAGGCGGAGGAAATCGCACAGGAATACGGCGACAGCCTCGGTGTGGAGATCATCCCCTCGACGGATTCCAAGGGCTGCGCGCTGAAGTCGCAGCTCATCGTGGGGGAGACGACCTCGCGCAAGCCGATCATCGACAAGTCCTGGCTGACCCCCGGCTGCGGCCTCGTGACCATGCACTCCGGCGAGGTGTGCGAGGAAGTCGTGCTCGCGGCGGACGCGGTGGCGGCGGACTATTGGACGCAGCTAAAGCAGCATGTCAACCCGCTTTCCAAGCTCACGAAGGAAGGCAAGCTCGTAGAAGGCGAGATCATCGACCTCTGCCAGCTCGTGCTCGGCGAAAAGAAGCTGCGCACCTCGGACGACCAATTCGTCATGTCGGCCTCCATGGGCCTCGGCGCGCTGGACATCATGATCGGCTATCAAATGTACCTGAACGCGATGGAAAAGGGTATCGGCACCAAAGTAAACCTGTGGGATAAGCCCCTCTGGGAATAAATTTCAAAATCGTACATAAAGGAGAAATGCTGCGATGAAAAAGTTTTTAGCATTCGCACTCGCGGTCATGACGCTGTTCGGCGTCGCCGCCTGCGGCAAGAAGAAGGAAGAAAAGACCAAGCTCGAACAGATCAAGGAGGCCGGCGAGCTCGTGGTCGGCACCTCCGCCGACTATGCGCCGTTTGAATTCCACACGGAAGTGGATGGAGCGGACACGATCGTCGGCATCGACATCTCGCTGTGCCAGCACATTGCGGACGAACTCGGCGTCAAGCTCAAGGTCGTGGACATGTCCTTTGACAACCTCGTTATGAGCCTCAAGCAGGGCGAATTCGACATCGTCGCCGCCTGCATGAGCGCAGACGACAAGCGTCGGCAGAGCGTGGACTTCACGGATATCGTGTACTATACGGACACTGTGGTCGTCATGAAGAAGGATGTTGCAGAGAGCTTCACCAAGCCGGAAGACCTCGAAGGCCACAAGGTCGCGGCGCAGACCGGTTCCAAGCCGTATGACAAGGCCGTGGAATTCGCGGGCCAGGACAATGTCGTCGGTCTCACCAAGGTGCAGGACCTGATCCTCGAAGTGCAGAACGGCAAGGTCGAGGGTGCGCTCATGGACGAATTGGTCGCCAAGGCGTATGTCAGCGCGGACCCGAGCCTCGCGATCTGCCCGCTCACCTTTGAACGCTCGGCCGACAGCGGCATCCGCATCGGCGTGCAGAAGGGCGACGAGGAATTTTTGGCCAAGCTGAACGAGATCGTCAAGAAGGTCGTGGACGAAGACCTGATCTCCAAATACACGCTCGACGCACAGGCGCTGATGCCGGAGGAATAAACAGAAGCTATGCCCAAGTTGAGTAAGCGCGTCGATACGTTTACGGATTCCGTAATTCGTCGGATGACGCGAATCAGCGACGCCCGGGAGGGGAGCATCAACCTCTCCCAGGGCTTCCCGGATTTTGATCCGCCCCAGGTGCTGCTCGACGCCCTGGCCAAGATGGCCAGCGGCGGCGAGCAGCATCAGTATTCCATCACCTTCGGTTCGGAGAACCTGCGCAAGTGCATTGCGGCGAAGTATTCGCCCCGCTTTGGCTATGACATCGACCCGGAAAGCGAGATCGTCGTGACCTGTGGGTCGACCGAGGCCATGATGGCGGCCATGATGACCGTCTGCGACCCGGGCGACAAGGTGATCGTCTTTAGCCCGTTCTATGAGAACTACGGCGCGGACGCCATCCTGTCCGGGGCGGAGCCGATCTATGTCCCGCTCAATCCGCCGGAATTCGACTTTGACAAGCAGGCGCTGGAGGCCGCGTTCCAGGAGGGCGTGAAGGCCATCATCGTGTGCAACCCCTCGAACCCCTGCGGCAAGGTGTTCACGCGGGAAGAGCTTACCTATATCCTCTCGCTTGCGGAGCAGTACGACGCTTTCGTCATCACGGACGAGGTGTATGAGCACATCGTGTTCCCGCCGTATACGCACATTGCGGCGGCGTCGCTGCCGGGCGGGCGCGAACGGGTCATCACCTGCAACTCGCTGTCCAAGACCTTCTCCATCACGGGGTGGCGGCTCGGGTTCTTGATTGCGCCGCCGGCGGTGGCCGAAAATGTCAAAAAGGTGCACGACTTTTTGACGGTGGGCGCGCCCGCGCCCTTGCAGGAGGCCGCCTGTGCCGCCTATGGCCTGGGGCAGGACTACTACGACGAATTGGGCGCCATGTACGCCAAAAAGCGGCAGATCTTCATGGACGGGCTGGATTCCATCGGCCTAAAACACACGGTGCCGCAGGGGTCGTACTTCATCTTGGTGGACATTTCCGACTTTTTGGCCAAGCCGAAGTTCCAGGGCTGGACGGACTTGCAGTTCTGCGAATGGATGATTGAGGAGGTCGGCGTGGCCGCCGTGCCCGGCTCCAGCTTCTTCCGCGAGCCAATCAACCACCTGATCCGCCTGCACTTCGCGCGCAGCGAGGATTCCCTGCGCGAGGCGATCGAGCGGCTATCGAAGCTGTCCGCCTATTTGCAGATGGACTAAACCGAAGAAAACACAAGAAAAGCTCCCGCGTGGGAGCTTTTTTTGCGTCTGCGATATGCTGGGGCCTCCGGTCTTGCCGCGCGGTTTGCGGTGCTTTGCACATTCTGCGCAGCAGGGGACGCCCCACCTGGGAAAGGCAAAGTTTGAAGTGCGATGCCCGCGGGGGAAATGATTCGCCGAAGCGGCTTCGATTAAGACCGTGCCAAGAAGCGCACTGCCGGGGGGGATGAACTGCCGGACGAAATGCCCTGCCCTTCCCATCGCCGGTTGGCGGGTTTGATTTTGGCGCAATTCATCCCCCCTGCGTGGGGGCAACCATTTCGCCGCAGGCCTCTACGCTTGCCGCTGGAAATTCATCCTTCCTGCGGCAGCGCCAGGCCCTGTTCGCGGGCGAGGTCGTCGAGCGACTTCAGGGTGTAGCCCTCCGCGCGCCAGCGGTCGATGAGTGTTCCCAAAATCTCGGCGTTGGTGGCCGAGGTTGAGTGCAAAAGCGCGACCTCGCCCGGGTGCGTGCGCGAGAGAATGGTCTCGATCGCCTCGGCGGGCGCGGGCTGCGCGTCGTTTAACCAGTCCTTATACGCAAAGCTCCAAAACACAGGCAGGTAGCCCTGCGCCCGGCACAGCTCCAGGAAATTTTCGCTGTACTTGCCCTCCGGCGGGCGGACATAGCGGGGCATCGCCGCCCCCGTAAGCGCCTCATACTTCTCGCAGAGCCCGCCGATCTCCTGCCGGAACAGCTCCGGCGACGCGGCGGAGAGGTCCTTGTGATTCACCGAATGATTGCACACGAGGTGCCCCTCCGCGGCCATGCGGCGGACGATGTCCGGGCTGGAATCCACAAAATGTCCGGTCACGAAAAACGCCGCCGGGACCTGCTTTTCGCGAAGGACATCCAGCATCTTGGCGATATAGCCGTTATCATACCCGCAGTCGAAGGTCAGGTAGAGGGTCTTTTCCTCCGCCTTGCCGAGGCAGAGGTAGGGGTAATTGGAAAGGAACGGCGCGTCGTCGGCGACGGTGGGCTGCCCGCCGTCCTGCCGAGGCTTATAGTACCAATTGTGCGCGGCGGACGCCGCCGTGGGGATCGCCTCCCGGGTGGAGACGGTCAAAAACACGAGCCCCGCGGCCAGGACGGCTAGGCAGGCGAGGCAGAGCGCGGTGACGGTGTTGCTTTTCATACGGCCTCCCGAAGCGGTTTTTGGGGGAACGCCCCCACAAAATAGATATGGCAAAATTTCGGATTTATGTGCGCGGGCGTTGGAAAACGCGGGAAAGGATGCTATACTGAGGCTATGAGAAAACTGGACACGGGGAAGTCCCCCAAGCAATCGAGATCGAAAAGAAGCCCGCTCGTCACCGCGCTTTTGTGCCTGCTCGCCTGCGGGATGGCGTTTTGCGCCTATCAGGTTACAAGCATCCTTTTGGAGCGCAGCCGCGGCCGGGAATTGAACCGGGAAATGGAGCAGTTCATCACCTTCCGCCCCGCCGCGCCCGCGACGGAGGAGGACCCGGAACCCGCCAAGCCGACGCTTTCGGTGGACTTTGACGCCCTGCAGCAGAAGAATGCGGACATCTGCGCCTGGATCGCCTTTCCGGACACGGAGATCAACTATCCCGTCGTGCAGGGCAGCGACAATGCCTACTACCTCTCGCACACGGCCAGCGGCGACAAAAACAGCTGCGGCGCGATCTTTGTGGACGCCGCGAGCGCGCGGGACTTTTCGAACGCCAAGACGATCGTCTACGGCCACCGCATGAACAACGGGTCGATGTTCGCCGGGCTCTTGAAATACCGTGACGCGGCCTATTTCGCGGCGCACCCCTACGGGCTGCTGGCGACGCCGGAGCAGACCTATGTGCTGGAGGTCTTTGCGGCGGGCGAGGTGGCCGACGACCTGGCAAATTACCGCACCTCGTTTGCGGATGCGGAGGACTTCCTTGCGGACATCCGGATGCTGCGCGGCGGCGCGGTGCAGCAGACCGAGCTCACGATTGGCGCGGAGGATCGAGTCGTCATGCTTTCCACCTGCGTCAAGGGCGATCACAGCAAGCGGTTCGTCGTGCTGGCGCGCCTTGTGCCCTATGGGGACTATGTCTTTGCCTGAGCCGGGGGAAATGCACGAAAAAAACTGCCGAAACCTATTGAAATCTGTTCCGTTTTGCGATACAATAGCAAGGCAGTGCTGGTGTAGCTCAGATGGTAGAGCACTTCATTGGTAATGAAGAGGTTCATGAGTTCGATTCTCATCACCAGCTCCACTCGTATAAACTTACAGCTCTTTGATGGTGCTGTAAGTTTTTTTATATCCAAAATCCAACCGTTATCAACTTGAAATGCCCAATCCCCTCTTTTCAGAAAATCGGAAATTTAATGTCAAAACAGTATAAAAATGCCCCCATCAAAGGGCTTTTCGCAAAAGGCGATTCCAATGCGCAGCAATACTTTTAAAAAAAGACTATACTACATACAAGCCGGAGCTGGGAACAAACCGGAATCTATGTATTTCGCCTTTTTCTTAATTCTTTGATCCATTCAATGGTATCTTTTATCGTAGCGCGCATATCCCTATTTTGGAATCCGAATTCTTTCTTTGCTTTTGCATTGCTAAAGTTGGAATTAGAGGATAATGTATAGAGGGAATATTTTGTGAAAAGCGGCGTTTGTTTTTTCAAATTGTAGTACAGCTCAAAGAATGGTGCAATGAATTTTGCTAAGCCGATCGGCAATACAATTTGAATTCTTTTTCTTCCTTGCAAATCACAAATCAAATCAGATAGCTCCTTAATTGTGATATATCTATTTGATAGAATGTAACACTCTCCTCTGTTATCTTTTTGGCAAGACCTAATCACACCTTCTGCCACATCCCTAACATCAACAAAATCATACCCGCCTTTTACACAAGCAAAAAGCTTGCCGTTTGAAACTTCCTTTACCAACTGAGTCAAGTGACTGTTGCCAAAGTCGTTTGGGCCGATAATTCCAGACGGATGAAGAATACAAGCATTCAAATTTTTACTTTTTACTGCGTCCATAACATACTTTGCAGCTTCTGCTTTTGTTTTTGCATAGGCCCCTTTCACAGTATCCGGATTAAAATCCGTTATTTCTGTGATCAAACCATGGTTGGGCTTTTCGGGAAGTGCATGGACGGTGCTGATATAAATCAGTTTCGCATTGGCCTCTAAAACCTTATCGACGATGTTTTTGGTGCCATTCACATTCACATTATAAACAAGAGGATTATATTTTGATTTTATATACACAACTGCAGCACAGTGAATTACAAACACTTCCTTAGCATCGATATTTTCAAAAATGGATGACAAGGATTCTTTTTTTGTAACATCCCCATAATATATTTTGCATTTCAAATTCTTTAGCGATTCGACAGATTCTCCATGCAGAACAAGAGCTCTTATTTCGTTATTGTCATCTTGCTCTAGTTTTCTTATAATATTATTTCCTAAAAACCCATTTGCTCCTGTGATAATATAAATCTTCTTCATAATACTCTCACTTCTCATTTGAAAACGATTTTGCCGTTCTATCCATGGCGCGCCATAGAAATGCCATTGGGATTTTGAAATATGGTATTGGGTGAAAATAATCTAGGCAACACGATATAAAAAGAATGCCAATTTATAAGATGTGTATGCAAAACCTCCTTTTTTGTGTTTAGGGCTTTTTGGGTCGCCACGACGACGCAGCGAGTACGATGCCGACGAGGTTTGTAGCGATGGACAGCCCCAGCAATGTGCCACTCGAAAAGTTGCCAAACGCACTCGTCTCCTTGCCGCAAAAAACCAGATAGGCCACATAGAGCAGAACGCCCAGGAAGATGCAGGCGATTCCTGTTTTGCGAATGTTCATAAAACCCCTCCTTTATTTTAGTATAGCACAACTTTGAGTGATGCGGCGAGGGCGTGTAAAAACTTTACACAAGCCATACAAAGTGGGTAGGAGAGAGGGTTTCCCCGCCCCGGGAAAGGGGTATACAGGAAGGGGAGGAATTGCGGTATGGATTTTGCGGAAGCGATCCTCGCGTTTTTCGCGCTGCTCGGCACGGTCGCCTTTGCGATCTCCGGCGCGATGATCGCGATCGAGAAGAATGTAGATCTGTTCGGGGTGGCCTTTTTGGGGCTGACGACGGCGATGGGCGGCGGGATGCTGCGCGACCTGCTGCTCGGCAAAACGCCGCCTGCACTGTTTTTCGACGCGCTGCACACGGCGGCGGCCGTCGCGACGGCGCTCTTGGTGTTTACGCTGGCGCGTGTGCGGCGCGCAGCGTTCCTGCGGCACAAAGCGCTCGTCGACCGGGTGAACAACTGCATCGACGCGCTGGGCCTCGGGGCCTGCTCGGTAACGGGCGCGCGGCTTGCGATGGAGGCCGGCTTTTCCGCGCACACCTTTCTGGTCGTGAGCATGGGGATGCTCACGGCGGTGGGCGGCGGCATGCTGCGCGACCTGCTGCTTCGGGAGATCCCCGTCATTTTTAGGCGGCATATCTATGCGCTGGCGTCCATCCTGGGGGCAGGGGTGTATCTCGCGCTGTGCCGCTGGGGCTGTGCCGAGGTGACGGCGGCGTTTGCCGGGGTCGCGGCGACCTTCCTGCTGCGCATGGCGGCGACGCACTTTGACTGGAACCTCCCCCGCGCTTTTCCAGACGGCGAAAAAGGGGATTGGCGAACGCCGGGCAATTCGGTATAATGGAAAAAAAGCCCTTTTTGCGAACGGAGGCAGGAAAGATGCAACAAATCGGATTTCTCGGGTGCGGCAACATGGGCGGCGCGATTCTGGAAGGCGCGCTGCAAAGCGGGCAGCTCGAGGCGACACAGGTGATCGTCTTTGACATTTCTGCGGCGGCGATGCAGCGGATGGCTGCGCTCGGCGTGCGGCTGGCGGCGGATCGGGAAGAGCTCTGCCGGGCGGCGGACATGATTGTGGTGGCGGTCAAGCCGCAGTATGCCGAGGCGACACTCGGCGGGATGGCGGACGCCTTTGCGGGCAAATGCCTGCTGTCCATCATGGCGGGGGTGACCTCCAATCGCCTGCGCGAGATGACGGGCGGCGGGGCGCGCGTGCTGCGCTGCATGCCCAACACGCCGGCCATGGTGCTCGAGGGGGCCTTCGCCCTGTGCGCGGATTCGGATGCGACGGCCGAGGAAAAGGCGCTCGCCGAGGGCATCTTTGCGGCGCAGGGCATCGTCGAATGGATCCCAGAGCGGCTCATCGATGCGGTGTGCGGCCTGTCGGGCGGTGGTCCGGCCTATGCGGCGATGTTTGTAGAGGCGCTGGCCGACGGCGGCGTGATGGAGGGCCTGCCGCGGCAGACGGCCTATCGTCTGGCGGCGCAGACGCTTCTCGGCACGGCCAAGATGCTGCTCCAAAAGGGCATGCATCCGGGCGAGCTCAAGGACATGGTCACTTCGCCGGGCGGCACGACCATCGAGGGCTGTCTGGCGCTCGAAGAGGGCGGCATGCGCGCGGCGGTGATGCAGTGCGTCCGCGCCGGGGCGGAAAAATCGAGAAAGCTGTGACAAATAGCGGGGCGGCGGGGCTGCCCCGCTTTGCTTTTCACCGGGGAGGTTTACAGGCCGCGGCATTTGTTTTACAATAGTACAAACTGTAAAGGAAGATCGCTAGCAGGAGGAGAAAACGCGATGATCACGAAGGAATATCGGGATATGTTGGCTCAGAAATCGGCCATTCGAGAATTGTTCGATTATGGCCGGGCGCGCGCGGCGGAGGTTGGGGCGGACAATGTGTTTGACTATAGCCTCGGCAACCCTTCGGTGCCCGTCCCTCGGGCGTTTAACGAGGCGCTGGCGCGGCTGGCGCTGTCGGGGCGGGACATCGAGGTGCATGGCTATAGCCCGAGCATGGGCATCCCCGCGGTGCGGGAGGCCATCGCCGCTTCGCTCAAGCGGCGGTTCGCGCTGGACTACCGCGCCGAGCATATCTTCCTCACGACGGGGGCGGCTGGGGCGTTGGCGCATGCGCTGCGCGCGGTGGCAGCCCCCGGCAGTGAGGTCGTGACCGTGGCGCCGTATTTCCCGGAATACGGCCCGTATGTGGCGGGCGCGGGGTGCACGCTCCGGGTCGTGCCGGCACAGACGGCGGATTTCCAGATCGACCTGGCGGCGATGGAGGCGGCGCTCTCGCCCAAGACGGCGGCGGTGCTGTTGAACAGCCCGAACAATCCCTCGGGCGCGATCTATTCGATGGAGACGCTCGTCCGCCTGGCGGATATGCTGGAGGTCAAGCAGCGCGAATTCGGCCACGCGATCTACCTGATCTCGGACGAGCCGTACCGCGAGATTCTGTTTGCCGGGCAGGAATGCCCGAGCCCGGCGCGGTTCTATGCGAACACGCTCACCTGCTATTCGTTTAGCAAGTCGCTCTCTCTGCCGGGCGAGCGCATCGGCTATGTCGCGGTGCACCCGGAGGCAGAGGACGCGGAGCTCATCGCGCCGGTGTGCGCGCAGATTTCCCGCGGGATCGGGCACAACTGCCCGCCCTCGATCATCCAATTGGCGGTGGCCGAGGTGCTGGAGGAAACGGCTGATCTTCGCGTGTATGAGACGAACAAGAACATCCTGTACCCGGCGCTGCGGCGCATGGGCTTTGCCTGCGTGGAGCCGGGCGGGACCTTCTACCTCTTCCCCGAGGCGCCGGACGGCGACAGCGAGGGCTTAAGCCGCCGCGCCAAGCAGTTCGACTTGCTGCTCGTGCCGGGGACGAGCTTTGGCTGCCCGGGCAACTTCCGCATCGCCTTCTGCATCGACACGGACAAGGTAGAGCGGTCTCTGCCCGCGTTCCAAAAGCTCGCGGACAGCTATTTCGCCTGATGGCGGGGGAGGAGTAAGCGATGCAGACGGCTTGGGAAGAGAGAAGCATAGAGGACCTGCTGCGGCCGGAGGGCTTTGCCTGCCCCTGCGGCAAGGTGCACAAGACGGCGCTGCGCTTTGCGGACATCGGCCGCGGCGCGCTCCTGTACCTGCCAGAGCGCGTGCGGCAGCTGGGTGGGGGCACGGTGCAGCTGTACTGCGACCGCAATACCTACCGGGCGGCGGGCGCGCGGGCGGAAGCGCTGCTTTCCCAGGCGGGCATCGCCTGCCATACCTACTGCTTCCCCGAGGCGCGCGTCACGGCAGAGGCCGCGCCCGTGGGGCAGGCGGCCATGCATTTTTCGCACGAGGCGGATGTGATCGTCTGCGTCGGCGGCGGGACGATCAACGACATCTGTAAAATTCTGGCCGGGCTCACCGGGCGGCCCTACCTCATCGTGGGGACGGCCCCGTCCATGGACGGCTTTGCGTCGGACACCTCGTCCATGGTGGTGGACGGGCTTAAAAGCTCGCTGCCGACGGCGGGGGCGCGCGCGATCTTGGGAGATACCGACATCCTCGCCGCCGCGCCCGGGGAGCTTTTGGCCGCGGGGCTGGGCGATATGCTGGCAAAATATATAAGCCTTGCCGAATGGCGCATTTCGGCGGAGATCAACGGGGAATATGACTGCCCGCATGTGGCAAACCTCGTGCGGCGGTCGCTCGACAAATGCGCGGCCGCGGCGGAGGGGCTCTCCCGGCGCGATCCGGAGGCGGTCGGTTGCGTCATGGAGGGGCTGGTGCTGTCCGGCCTCGCGATGGGCTTTGCCGGGGTGACGCGCCCCGCCTCGGGGATGGAGCACTATTTTTCGCACATCTGGGATATGCGGGCGCTCGCATTCGGCCGCCCGGAGCACCTGCACGGCGAACAGGTGGGCGTGGCCACGCTGCTTTGCTTGCGTGTTTATGAAAAGCTGTGCACGATCCGGCCCGACCGGGAGGCCGCGCTGGCCGCGGTGCAGGCGTTCTGCCTAAAAGACTGGCAGGCGCGGCTGCGCGCGTTTCTGGGCGGCGGGGCAGAGGCCATGATCGCGCTGGAGGCGCGGGAAGGCAAGTACGATAAGACCGCGCACGCCCGGCGGTTGGAGGTCATTTTGCAAAAATGGCCGCGCATCCTGGAAATTTTGCGGGAACTGCCCCGTGCGGAGAAGGTGCAGGACCTCCTCCAAACGGTGGGCGGCAAGACGACGCCCGCGGAACTCGGGCTTTCGGCGGCGGAGGTTGCAGAGACCTTCCGCATGACCAAGGACATCCGCGACAAGTATGTCGGCAGCCGCCTGCTGTGGGATCTCGGGCTGCTGGACGAGTTCGCCCGGGATCTGGCGGCGGAAAACGCCTGATCCGGGCGGGAAGGGAGGACGCATGCGGGAACAAAAAACGGCCGCGCCGGGGGCGGGAAATAAGCCGTCCCGAACGGAAAATTCCCTGAATAACGCCCTGTACGCGATGATTGCGTATGCGGCGAAGTTTTTGGCGTCCTTCTTTTTCCGGCAGGCGTTCGTCCGCGCATTGCAAAACACCTATACCGGGGTGGACGGCGTGTTTTCCACGGTGCTCTCCGGCATCTCGCTCATCGAGCTCGGCTATGAGACGGCGATGAGCTACCTGCTCTACCGCCCGATCGCAGAAGGGGACACAGCGCAGGTGGGGCGCATCTATGCACATTACCGGCGCGTTTCGCGCTTTGTGGCCTGCGGGATACTGGCGATCGGCACGCTGTGCCTGCCCATCCTGCCCGCGCTCGTGGGGGAGCTGCCCGCGATCCCCGCGGTCCGCGGCATCTTCCTCGCGGTTACGGTCAACATGGCGCTGGAAAACCTGCTCAAATACCGGCGCGTGCTGCTGTCGGCGGCACAGCGGCAGTATGTCTACACGCTGGCGCACTATCTGGCCGGAGCGGCGATGGATGTCGTGCAGATCGCCGTCGTGTGGGCGACGAAAAACTACATCCTCTGCCTCGCTCTACAGGGGGCAGGGCTGCTTTTGGAGGCGGCGGTGGAAGAGGTCTACCTCCGCCGGCACTTTGCGGCGGTCGTGGGCGCGGCGCCCGGCGACACGGCCCCCGTGCGGCGACAGGCGCGGGCATACCTCGGCGCGGCGGCGCTGCACAAGGCGGGGCGGGTGCTGCAGGAAAACGGCGACCTGCTCCTTGTCTCGCAGCTCGCAGGCGTGTGGGCGGCGGGGGTGTATTCCAACTACAAATACATCCTCTATGCCTTAAACAGCGTGTATGCCCTGCTTTTGGAAAGCGTGGCCGCCGGGGTGGGCGAGCTGTCCGCGCGGCGGCAGAGCGCGCGCAGCCGGGAGGTCTTTGCCTCCGTGCAGCTTGCGGGCGCGTGGATCTACGGCGTGTCCGCCGTCTGCCTGTATGTGCTGTTGCAGCCGTTCATCGCGCTCTGGCTCGGGGAAAGCTCGCTGTTTTCGGAGGCGGTGATGCGGGCGGTCGTCGTGCGCTTTTTTGTGGACGGCATGAAGAAGGCGGTCTATATCTACCGCGACGCCATGGGGCTGTTCCGGCGGGACCGCTTTGTGCCGCTCGCGGAATGCGCGCTGGCGCTCGTCCTGTCGATTCTGTTCTGCCGCGCGGGCGGCATGGGGGTAGAGGGCGTGCTGTACGCGTCCGCCCTGGCGGCGGGGCTCACCTCGTTTTGGATCGAGCCGTGGCTGCTGTACCGCCACGGGTTCCGTTCGGCGGGGCTTTGGGGCTATTTCGCGCGCTATGCCGCCTATGCCGCGGCGACGGCGGTGGGCTGCCTTTTGACCGGGTGGATCGCGGCGCGCATCCCGGGGGCGGGGACGCTTGCCTTCCTCGGCAAGATGGCGGTGTGCGCCCTCGTCCCGAACGCGCTGTTTTTCCTGTGCTTCGGCCGGACGGCGGCGTTTGCGCTTATCCATACCAAGGTGCAAAAATTTTTGTGCGGCAAGCGGCGCGCGCGGCGGCAAGCGCCGTAATCATCCGCTGTTTGCGCCGAAAAAAAGAGCCGCCCCGGCCGCGGCCGATAAACAGAGGAGGAACTTCGATGGCAAAACAGGAAGTGTGCGTGCGCTCGGCGCTGCACCGCGGGGATTATCGCAAATTGACCTATTGGAACATGTTCGGCAAGGATCGCCGGGTGGGCGCGCTGTTCGGCGCGATGCTGCTCGTGGGCGCGGTGCTGCTGGGCTGCTTTTTTGACAACTTGAGCTGCCGGATCTTGGGGGGCGTGTTCTGCGCCTGTCCGGTGCTGGCGATCCTGATCATGGAGTTCCAGATCCTGCGCGTGCTGCGCCGGGGGAACCTCGAGGCGCGCACCGAGGCGGAATACCGCTTGGGACCCGGGGGCGTCGCGGCCTATTCCGCTGCATTGCCCGACGGGCTTTGCTGCGCCTGGGAAAAAATCGGCGGCGTATATGAAACGCGGCTGTTCTATCTCTTCTTCATCAACCGGGTGCAGATGTTCACCATCCGCAAGACCGACCTCTCCCCGGCGGAGCGGCGCGCGCTGCTCTCCCTCGTGCATGCGCATGCGCAAAAAGCGGCGGTGCACCTGCGCTAAGGGGCGGAAAGCGCGCAAAACCCGCAAAAACGGGCAGAAATATGCGCCGTGTCCTTGCATGCAGCGGGAAAATGCGCTATGATAAAAGTATCTGAAAATAGGAGGCGGAAGGATGCAGAATAAGACGACGGTCATGATCTGTGGCCGGGAATTCAAAATCGTGTCGGACGACAGCGGCGAGTACATCCATCAGCTTGCCTATGAACTAAACGAGCGCATCAAACAGACCTCGGCGGCGTACATCGGATTGCCGACCAGCCCGGCCACGGCGCTGACGGCGCTCATGATCCTGGACGAGCTCACGAAAAAGTCCGCGCGCCTGGACGAGACGGCGGCGGAACTGGCCGAGACCAAGGAAAAGCTGCGCGCGGCGGAGATCGAGCTCCGGATCTTGGAGGAAAAGGCGGAGATCGGCCAGAACGCCAAGCTGAAGCGCGCGCTGGAGCGGATCAAGAGCATGGAAGCCGAAAAAACCGGCAAAAAGGAACCGTAAACACCGGATGCGCCCCGTATTTGGGCGCATTTTTTGTGTGAGAGGCTGCGAAGGGAGGTACAGGAGAGAATGGAGCTGTTGGCCCCGGCGGGGGAAAAGGAGATCGCGCTGGCCGCGCTGCGCGCGGGGGCGGACGCCTGCTATGTGGGCGGGCTGTGGAGCGCGCGCGCCTATGCGAAGAATTTTGACGAGCGGGACCTTTTGGACACGATGGATTTCGCGCATGCGCACGGCAAAAAGGTCTATGTCGCGCTCAACACCATGCTCGACACGCGAGAACTCGCCGACGCGCTTTCCTACACCGCGCGCCTCTATGACGCGGGGGTGGATGCGATCATCGCGGCCGACCTCGGCTATATCGCCGAGGCGCACGCCCGCTTTCCGGGGCTTGCACTGCATGCGAGCACGCAGGCCGGGGTGCAGAGTGCCGCCGGGGCGGCGCTTTTGCAAAGCCTGGGCTGCACCCGCGTCGTGGCGGCGCGGGAATGCACGATGGACGACCTGCGCGCCATGGCGGCGCAGGGGATCGAGGTGGAGGCCTTCTGCCACGGGGCGATGTGCTCCAGCGTGTCGGGCGCATGCCTGATGTCCGGCGTGCTGGGTGGGCGCAGCGGCAACCGCGGCCGGTGCGCGCAGCCCTGCCGGCAGGAATACCGCCTGCGCGGCGAAAAGGGATATTTTTTGAGCATGAAGGACCTGTGCACGCTCGACCTCGTCGCGGCGTTTGACCGCGCGGGCGTGTGCTCATTAAAGATCGAGGGGCGCATGAAAAAGCTCGAATATGTGACCTCGGCGGTCGCGGCCTATCGCCGGGTGATGGATGCCTATGCCGCGGGGCGGCGGGCGGACACGGCGGCGATGCGGCGGGAGCTTTCGGTGATGTTCAACCGCGGCGGGTTTTCGGAGGGCTACCTTTTGGGCAGCCGCGATGTGACCTATGCAAAAAAGCCGAACCACCAGGGGCTGTACCTCGGCAAGATCGCGGACATCCGCGGCGGGCGGGGCTTGGTGCGCACGGACTGGCCGCTTCAAAAGGGAGACAGCGTCGAGGTCGGCGCACAGGGCTTTTCGCTCGCCTATGCCGACCGGGAGGAGGGCGGCTTTCGCATTGCCGTACCGCGGGGCGCGGCCGTGGGAGAAGCAGTGTATCTGAAGGCCTCTCCGGCGCTGGACAAAAAGGCGCAGGCCGCGGGGCAGGGCGGCGAATCCCTCCGCGAACGGGCGGTGACGCTGCACTTTTCTGCCGCAGAGGGCGGCCTGGCGCAGTTGGAGGCGTGTGCGGAGGGCAAGACCGCGCGGGCGGAGGCGGCGGTGGAGCAGACCGCGCAGAAGCCGATGGACCCCGCGCGCATCCGGCAGCAGCTGTGCAAGACGGCGGGGCTGCCCGTGCGCATTGCGGATTGCCGGGTGGAGCTTGTGGGCGCGCCGTTTCTGCCGGTTTCGCAGCTGAACGCGCTGCGGCGGGAGGCGTTTGCGGCGCTGCTCGATCAACTGTCGCTAAAGGGCGAAGCGCATGCGAGGCCGGCGGCGGGAAAGCCCCTTCCGCCCGCCGTGTGGGCCAAGCGGGCGCGCTATGTCGCGGCGCAGGTGCGCACATGGGCGCAGGCGCAGGCTGCGGCAGAGGCGGGGGCAGACCGCCTCTATGTTGCGCCGGAGAGCGCGGAGGCGCTGCGGGATATCCTCTCGGACGAGGCGCTGCCCGCCGTCTGGCTGGTGCTGCCGCCGTTTTTTGACGATGCGGCAGAGGCTTGGCTTTCCGGCGTGGCGAAGGCGCATGCACCCCGCCTCGCGGGCGTGGTGGCCCCTGGCCCGGGGGCAATGCAGGCGGCGCGCCGTTTGGGGATCGCCTGGGTGGCGGATTTTTGGGCGAATGCGGCCAACCGGGCGTCGGTGGAATGCCTGGGCCGCCTCGGGGCGGCGGATGTGGCCGTGAGCCAGGAGATCGACGCTCGGCGCATCGCGGAACTGCCGGGGAACAAGGAGGTCGTCGCCTATGGGCGCATCCCGCTCATGAACCTCCGGCACTGCCCGACGCGCCGCGCAGGCGGCTGCGAGGCCTGCGGACGGGCAGAATTGCAGGACAAATTGGGCTATCGTTTCCCCCTGCGGCGGTTGTGGGGCGGCGCATGCCTGACGCAGGTGTATAACGCGGTGCCCATCGCGCTGGAGCAGAAGGCGGATGTGCGCCGGGCGGGCGCAGCGGGGCTGCGGCTCGTATTTGTGGACGAAGACGCCCAAGAGGTGGCGCGCGTGGTGCGCGGGTATGCCGCTTCCTGGCACGGGGCGGGGGAATTCCCCCGCCGCAGCCGGCAGGGGCAGTACAGCAGCGGGCATTTTTATAGAGGAGTGGAATAAGGCAAGTGGACGAGAGAGTCTTTCAAAAACTTGGATTTGATAAATTGCGGGAACGCCTGTGCGGCTTGACGCTTTCCGAACCGGGGGCGCAGCTCGCGCGGGCATTGCAGCCCAGTGCGGACAGGGAGGCGGTGGCGGCGCTGCTCGCGGAGACGGCGGAGGCGGAACACCTCTCGCTCGCGGCGGCGGCCTACCCGATGAGCGGGTTCGACGACCTCAAGGCGGAGCTTTCCCGCCTGCGGGCGGGCGCGGCGCTGTCCTGCGCGGAGCTTCTGCGCGTGCTGCGGCTGCACCGGGCGGCCAAGCGCGCGGCGCAGGGCATCCGGCGGGACGAGGAAAGAAATGTCGTCCGCCTGGCGGAGATGGCCGAGGGGCTGTGGTATGACGACGCGCTGATCTCGCGCATCGAGCAATGCATCCTAAGCGAGGAGGAGGTCGCGGACAACGCTTCGCGCGAGCTGCGCGACATCCGCCGCCGCATCCGGACCGAAAACGCGCAGATCCGCGAAAAGCTGAACGGCATCCTGCGCAGCAAGGAGCAGGCGGCCTATTTGCAGGAAGGCATCGTGACCATGCGCGAGGGGCGCTTTGTCGTACCGGTCAAGCAGGAATACCGCGCGCAGGTGCCGGGGCTCATCCATGGGCAGTCGGCGAGTGGCGCGACGCTGTTCATCGAGCCGATGGGCATCGTGGAGGCGAACAACCGCCTGCGCCTGCTGGAAGAGGAGGAAAAGCGCGAGATCGCCCGCATTTTGCAGGAATTGAGCGACCTTGCGGGCGCGGGCGCGGCCGAGCTGCGGCAGGACATCGAGATCCTCTCCTACCTCGATCTGGTGTTCGCCAAGGCGGCGCTCGCCATCCGCATGAAGGCGTTCTGTCCGGTATTGAACGACGAGGGGCGGATCCGCATCCTGGCCGGGCGGCACCCGGACATCGACGCGGCAGAGGTCATCCCCGTCACGGTAGAGGTCGACCCCGCGGTGCGCACGCTCATCATCACCGGCCCCAACACGGGCGGCAAGACGGTCACGCTCAAGCTCGTGGGGCTGTTTGCCCTGATGGCGCAAAGCGGCCTGTTCCTGCCTGCACAGGAGGGGAGCACGCTGCCCGTCTTTTCAGCGGTGTTTGCGGACATCGGCGACGAGCAGAGCATCGAGCAGTCGCTGTCCACCTTCAGTTCGCACATGAAGAACACCATCTACATCCTGCGCAAGGCGGACAGCGGGTCGCTCGTGCTGCTGGACGAGATGGGCGCGGGGACGGACCCGGAGGAGGGCACTGCGCTGGCACTCGCCATCCTAAGCGAGCTCACCGACCGCGGCGCGCACATCTTCGCCACGACGCATTACAGCGAGATCAAGGCCTATGCCGCGACGGCGCCGTATTTTGAAAACGCCAGCATGGAATTCGACCCGAATTCGCTCCGGCCGACCTTCCGGCTCATCATGGGTGTGGCGGGATCGAGCAATGCGTTTTTGATCTCCAAACGGCTGGGCTTGAAAAAGGAAGTCATCGAGCGCGCGAGCGCCTTTATGCGCGAGGAACGGCTGGAATTCGACCGGCTGATGCTCCAGGCGGAGCGCACGCGCAAAAACGCCGACCAGCGGATGCAGCAGGCGATGGCGCTGGAAAAGCAGGCGCGGGAGTCGGAAAAGAAGGTGAAGGCCGTCGAGCAGGAGATCGCCGACCGCCGGGAAAAGGCGCTTCAAAAGGCGCGGCAGGAGGCGTATGAGATTGTCCGGCAGGCCAAGGAGGAGACCGAGCGCATCCTGAGGGAGGCGCGCAAGACGCGACGGCAGACTGAAAGCGATGCGACCCGGACGACCGAGCGCGTGCGTGCGGACCTTGCGCAGAAGCAGGAGCGGCTGCAGCGGCAGATCGAGCAGCCGCAGAAAAAAAAGGCGGCGGCTGGCAAGCGGCTGGACGCCCGCAAGCTGCAAATCGGCCAGGAGGTGCATGTCATAAGCCTGGGCGTGGATGCGACGGTGCTGACCCTGCCGGATGCCAAGGGCATGCTGTCCGTGCAGGCGGGCATTTTGAGCGTGAATGTCGCGGCGAGCGACCTCGTCGAAAAGCAGACGGGCAAGCGCCGCGCCGTGCGCACCTCGAGCGTGCAGCTTGCGCGCAAGCCGGTGTCGCTGTCCGTGGACCTGCACGGATACACGGTGGAGGAGGCGATCGTCGAGCTGGACAAGTACCTGGACGACGCGTTTTTGGCGGGGCTGCACGAGGTGTCTGTCATCCACGGCAAGGGCACGGGCGCACTGCGCAGCGGCATCCACCAATTCCTGCGGCGGCACCCGCATGTGGACTCCTTCCGCCTCGGCAAATACGGCGAGGGCGAGGGCGGCGTGACGATCGTGACCTTAAAGTAGTTTTCACGAATGTTGCGCGAAAGTTACAAATTGTTCATAAAAAATCGATATAATGTTGCCAAAGAATTTGGCCCCGGGCCAGACAGGCAATAAAGGAGGAAGCGCGATGGCGAATACGACGATACTTTTGATGGATGACGACGAGAATATCTGCAAGGTGATCCGGCTGTATCTGGAAAAGGAAGGAATGACCGTGCAGGTCGCCCACGACGGCGCCGCGGGGATGGATCTGTTCCATCAGGAGACGCCCGATCTGGTGCTGTTAGACATCATGATGCCCGGGATGGACGGCATCGAGGTCATCAAGCAGATCCGCCGGGAGAGCTCTGTACCCGTCATCATGCTGACGGCCAAGGGCGACACCATCGACAAGGTGCTGGCGCTGGAGCTCGGGGCGGACGATTACATCGTCAAGCCCTTTGAACCGAAGGAATTGATCGCGCGCATCAAGGCCGTGATCCGCCGGACGGAGACGGCCGCCGAGGAACCGGCGACCATCAAATACGAGAACCTGGAGATCTCCATTTCGGAATATACCGTGGAATACTGCGGCAAAAAGCTGGAGCTCCCGCCCAAGGAGCTGGAGCTTCTCTACTTCCTCGCGTCGCACCCGAACAAGGTGTTCACGCGCGAACAGCTTTTGCAGAAGGTGTGGGAATTCGACTTCTACGGCGATTCCCGCACGATTGATGTGCATATCAAGCGCCTGCGCGAAAAGCTGGGCGACGACCACCCCTGGCATATCAAGACGGTGTGGGGCGTCGGGTATAAATTCGAGGTGGAGGAAGCGGGGAGCAACTAATGTTTCGCTATCGAACTCTGTTTTCCCGCATCCTGGCCGTGTGCCTGGGCGTGCTTCTGTTGAGCGTGCTGCTGCTGAACGCCATTCTGATGGTGCAGCTGCGGCGGCAGGCCGTGGGCGAGCTGGTCGCGCGCTTCGGCGACGGGTGCGCGCTCATCCGGCAGACCTTTCAGGAATACTACGAGACGGGCAGCACCGACGAGGCGCTTTTGAGCTATCTGCGCGAAGTGGCGGAAAAGCGCGACGGCGCGATCTGGATCGCAGATGCCTACGGGCAGATTGCGATCGAGCTGAACTACGACGATGCATATGTCGGGTATGAGAGCTACGCCCGGCAGAACCAGAAGGAGCTGGCCGAGCGGATCGGGACGGGCGACATGGTCTACACCGCCTATGCGGGCGATGGGCTATACTATTCGCCGGTCATCACGGTGGGCTGCGCGATCCAAAAGGACGGCGCGGTCATCGGCGCGGTGTATATGAACGGGCAGGTTTCGGGCGTGGAAGCCGTGATCACGCAGGTGCAGCAGGCGTCGCTGGCGGTCGTCGGCGTGGCGCTGTGCGTCGGCGTGGCGCTGTGCTTCCTCGTCTCACGGCAGATTTCCCGGCCGCTGTATGAGATGAACAAGGCAGCGGGCGAGCTCGCCAAGGGCAATTTTGACCAGCGCATCGAGGTGCGCGACCGCGGGGAGATCGGGCAGCTCACAGAGACCTTCAATATGATGGCCGAGGAGCTCAAGAAATATGAGGATACGCGATCTAGCTTTGTGGGCAATGTCTCGCATGAGTTAAAAAGCCCGCTTACGGCGATTCAGGGGTTTATCCAGGGCATGTTGGACGGGACGATCCCGCCCGCGGAGGAAAAGACCTATCTTGAGATCGTGCTCTCCGAGACGCGGCGCATGAACGCGCTCATCATCGACCTCTTAGACCTGGTGCGCATCGAATCCGACCAGTTCCCGATGCACATGACGGACTGGGATGTCAACGAGCTCATCCGCCGCTGCATCATCAACTTCATCGGCAAGATCGAGGACAAGCGCATCGACCTGTCCGTCAATATCCCGGAGGACAAGACGCTCGTGCATGCGGACATCGACCGCATCACGCAGGTCGTCACCAACCTGCTGGACAACGCGGTGAAGTTCTGCGAGGACGGTGGGAACATCAAGCTTTGGACCTATGAATCCGACGGCAAGGTGAATGTGAACATTTCCAACACCGGGCAGATTATCCCGCCGGAGGATCTCAAATACATCTTTGACCGCTTCTTTAAAGTGGACAAGTCGCACAACCGAAAGATCCCGGGCACGGGCATCGGCCTGTCCATCGTGCGGGAGATCATCCACCGGCATAACGAAAAGATCTGGGTCAATTCGCAGGCGGGCATGGGGACGGTGTTCACTTTCACGCTGGCGCTTGCGGACACAAAGAAAGAAAAATGATCTCGGAAAGAGAGGTTTGAAACGCATTTATGGAATCGAATCGCAATCCATACGAACAAACGCCGCAGCAGCCTTCCGCGCCGCAGAACGCCGACGCGCAGGCGGGCTATGGCTCCTCTGCGCCGCAGCCGGCGATGGAACAGAGCGCCGCGCAGCCCGGCTACGCGCAGCCCGAGAACGCCGCACAGGCCGGCTATGGCTCCTCTGCGCCGCAGCCGGCGATGGAACAGAGCGCCGCGCAGCCCGGCTACGCGCAGCCCGAGAACGC
>CAKTFI010000003.1 GCA_934555865.1 uncultured Christensenellaceae bacterium
GCTGCGCAACGGGGCGGCCGCCAAGATCATGGCGTCGGGCGCGCTTTTGCGCGAGTGCTTCTGCGGCCCCTGCTTCGGCGCAGGCGACACCCCGGCGAACGGCGAGTTCTCCATCCGCCACACGACGCGCAACTTCCCGAACCGCGAGGGCAGCAAGCCCGGCGAGGGGCAGCTTGCGGGCGTGGCGCTCATGGACGCGCTGTCCATCGCGGCGACGGCCATCCACGGCGGGCGGCTCACGGCGGCGACCGAGCTTTCGAAACCCTACCACACCCGGCCGTATCACTTCGACAGCGGCATTTACAAAAAGCGCGTCTTTGACGGCCGCGGCCAGGCCGACCCGGCGGCGGAGCTGCGCATGGGGCCGAACATCAAGGACTGGCCCGCGATGCCGGCGCTTTCCGAGCACCTGCTGTTGAAGGTCGTCTCGCACATCACGGATGCGGTCACGACGACGGACGAGCTCATCCCCTCGGGAGAGACCTCCTCCTTCCGCTCCAACCCGCTGCGGCTTGCGGAATTCACGCTCTCGCGCAAGGACCCGGCGTATGTCGGCCGCGCGAAGGAGGTGCACGCGGTGGAGGTCGCGCGCGAGGCCGGACAGTGCCCGTGCGAGGCCTCGGCGGAGGTCGCGGCGGTGTATGACGCGCTCCAAGGCAAGTTCGGCGCATTGGACGCAAAGGACATCGTCCTCGGCAGCACGATCTATGCCAACAAGCCGGGCGACGGCTCTGCGCGCGAACAGGCGGCGAGCTGTCAGCGCGTGCTGGGCGGGGCGGCCAACCTGGCGCGCGAATACGCGACCAAGCGGTACCGTTCCAACCTCATCAACTGGGGCATGCTCCCCTTCCTCGCGCCGTCGGCGGAGGATTTCCAGGTGGGCGACTACCTGTTCCTCCCGCAGGTGCGCGACCGCGTGCGGGACGGCGCGCCGGTCCAGGCCAGCATCGTGCGCGGCGGCAAGGTGGTGGGCGAGGTGAGCCTACAGCTTGGCGCGCTCACGGACGACGAACGGCAGATTTTGCTCGACGGCTGCCTCATCAACTTCTACCGCAAGCACTGACGCGGCGGATGAGCAAGCATGCGTCCTGTGCGGGCAAGTAGCGGCCCAGGCAGCAACAGGTGGCGCGCGGGGGCGCAATCGCCTCGGCGCGGCACACATACCTATCAAAAGAGGAGAAAACCATGGCGAATTGGACAACTTTGCAGGAAAACCTGGAACGAAAGGGATACCGCGTACAGCACTTTGCGACCGGCGAACAGGCGGCCATGTATTTGAACGGGCAGATCGATGGGGCGACGGTGGGCTTTGGCGGCTCGCTTACCCTGCATCAGATGCACCTGTTCCCCCTGCTGGCCGCGCACAACACCGTCTTTTGGCACGACGAGACGCCAGCCGGCATGACCGTGATGCAGACGCGCACGGCGGCCGCGCGTGCGGAGGTGTACCTCAGCTCCGTCAACGGCATTTCCGAAACCGGAGAGATTGTGAACATCGACCACACGGGCAATCGCGTCGCGGCCATCTCCTATGGCCCGGCGCGCGTATATCTCGTGGTGGGCGCCAATAAGGTCGCGCCTACCCTCGCAGACGCCATCGACCGCGCCCGCAACATCGCGGCGCCCAAGAATGCACAGCGTCTGCACCGCAAGACCCCCTGCGCCCTTCGAGCAGACAAATGCTATGATTGTCAAAGCCCCGAGCGCATTTGCCGCAACCTGTCCATCCTGTGGGAAAAGCCGGCCGGCGCGGCCTATGAGGTCATCCTGCTGGACGAAGCCCTGGGGTATTGAGCCCTGCGCGCCGACGCGGCGGGTAAGGTCGCCTCGAAGGAAGGGCAGAAAGCACCGCCGGTCGGTATAGGAAAAGGGGGTATGACGGGCAGGCAGGCATCGCGCGCAGCGCCCACGGGTTATGTAAACAGGCATCCCGTGCGGGGCTGTGTGCCTATGCAGCCAGGCCTGCCCATACCAATTCATGTCGATGAAGCATCGTGCAAAAAACCGGCTGTCATTTCGAAAAATAAGCAATAAAAGATCCTGTCCGAAAGATTCTCGGGCAGGATTTTTTATAATTGTTTGCGCAAATGAAATGTTCGATTGGTGAGAAGTTTGCCAAAACCCATGCCGTGTGCAGGACGAGCAGGGTCGCCTCGAAGGAAGGGCGGCAAGCGCCATCGGCCCGCATAGGAAAAGGCAATCCGCGGCGGGTGCCAGGTAGGCAAATACCCCCATACCCCGCGCTGGCGAGTCCCTGTAAACGGGCGCCGCGCGCGGCGGGCGTGTGCGCCTTTCCATGGCGGCAGGCATCTTGTGCGAGGATGACAGATCGCCTATTTGCGCGGAAGATGGAGGGGTGTTTGCCAGTCCGATCTCCTGCCCGGAGCGGCCTATCCTCCCCCAAACAATGCGCCCATGCAAAGACATGCATAAGAAAAGCCCCCTCCAACCCGGAGGGGACTTTTCTTGCTTTTCGAGATTCCCCTTCCTCGCCCTCCGGCGGGAAGCCCTGTTTTTCCTCAATCTTCCTCTTCCTCGTCCTTCGGCGGAAAGCCGAGGTCTGCCGAAAAGAGCTCGAGCGGGAGCGCGCGGATCTGTTCGCGGCTCAGCACGGTGTTGGTGCCGAGGCAGGCCGTGCACCGCGCCCCGCATTCCGGGCAGGCGCAGCCGAGCGTCAGGTCGTCCGCCTGGATCATATATGCGCCGCACACGCGGCAGCTGCATCGCATACTTTCTTCCTCCTTCTATACAACAAAAACCCGGGCGAGCGCCCGGGTCTGTTTACGCGGTGTTGTGTGCGCCTTACGGCTTACACATAGGGGACCATGGTCCGCACATTCTTCATGAGCGGAGCCAGCCACATGACGACAAAGGGCGTCAGCGCGATCGGCACGACATCGGCAATGCCGATCCACAGGATGCAGTAGGTGTACTCGAGGCCCGTGAAGTAGGACAGAGACAGGCTCGTCGCAAGGATCATGAGGACGCCGAACAGCACGCTCCAGAACATGCACACGCCGATGAACTTGCCCTTCTTGCCCTTTTCGAGCAGGCTCATGAGGTCGACCTTGCCGCCCTTCAGGTGGATGAGCGCCGGGAGCGCCGCGGACAGGCCAACGGTGATGCCGTCGGTGAGCGGGCTATGCAGCGCGATGAAGTTGCCGGACAACAGCGCCCAAACGATCGTGCCGATATAGCCGGCGAAGAAGCCGGTGACCGGCCCGAACAGGTAGCCGATGACGGGGATGATGAACGCGAAGGTGCGGAAGTGTACAGCGCCCGGGATGAGCGGGATGGGGCAGAGGTACGCCCACAAAACGCCCGTCAGAACGCCGAAGATGACAAAGAATACGATGTTGACAAACGAAAACTTCTTTTTGGTATTCGCCATGTTGATGATTCCTCTTTCTTAGTAATTGATCTGCGAGATCTCCCGCAAAATAGCAAACAGTTTTTCGACCGCGTATCCGAAAAACACATTTCCCTTTTCCGCTGTGGCGTAGGTCGGGGCGCCGATGACGCCGCTCTTCGTCACATCCTTGGTGCGCCAGCCGGCGTTGACCGGGCCGAACACCGTCACGAACTTGTCGCCCGTGAAATATTCCGCCGGATCCTCGTCCACCGCCAGGTCCATGCGCACCGTTTCCGGCCGCGCCGCCAGCATGAGCGAGGTCTCGAGCTCACAGGCGTGGAACACGCCGTATTGACCAGATTCCTGGTACTTGGACAAAATGTCCTTCCAGAAGGAGGTGAACCACCAGTCGAACACATAGACCTGCAGGCCGAAGTCGATGCGCAGATCGCGCGAGATGAGGTTCGCCATGTCCGTATTACCGCCGTGGCTGTTAAACAGCGCGAGCTTTTTGAAGCCGTGGTGCGCGATGCACCCTGCGATGTCGTGCAGCACCGCATAGTAGGTCTGCGCCGAGAAGGTGAGCGTCCCGCAGAAGTCCATGTGCTCGTTGCTCTTGCCGATCGGGAGCTGCGGCGCGAAAATGATGTTGCCTTCGTCAAAGGCGTGCGAGTTTTCGATCATCTTGTCGATGAGCGTTTCCAAAATGATGTGATCCGTCCCGACCGGGAGGTGCGGTCCGTGCTGCTCGGTCGCCGCCATGGGCAGCAGCACGATCGTCTTGTCCTTGTCGAGGGCGGCGAGTTGGTCTCTTGAGAGGTTTTCCCATCTTGCGATCATACGAATACGACTCCTTTCGATCCCTTACACGGGAATATAGAAGAAAATGCTGAGCACGATCGTGCCCGCGATGGCCGCCGCCGACGCCAGCAAAAACCAGGCGTCATACTTGGAGGCCTTGATCGTCTTATACGAGCTGCGCTTGACCCCGAAATTCAGCTTGTAGAAATGCATGGCCAGCGAAATGGCATGCCCCTTGCCGATGACGCGGAACAAGAGCGGGATCGAGAAGATGATATAGTTCTTGATCTTGGTGGCCGCGCTGCACTGCTCGATCTCCAGCCCGCGCGAGCTCTGCGCCTCCATGATCGCTTTTAATTCCGTGATGATGATCGGGATGATCTGGAACACCAAGCCGACCGCGAAGCTTATGGAATACGGCATGTGCCACTTGCACAGCCCCAGGATGATCTCGCTGAAGTTGGTCGTGATGAGCACCATGAAGAAGGACGCGATCATGAGGTAGATGCGCAGCGCATACACCGCGCCCTTATAGAAATCGTACCAGTCGAAGCAGAGGTTGAGTCCCAGCACCTGGCCCTCGAAGAAGATCGGGCCGCCCTCCACCGCCGGGCGCTCGAACAGGCCGAGCACGAACCAGAGCAGGAAGATGAAGATGAGCAGCACTTTGAGTTGCCCGAACAGCTTTTTCATCTCGGGCAGGATGCCGCAGGAGATCCAAATCCCCAAAAAGAAGAGGAACAAAAACGCCAACGCCGCGCCCGACTTCACAACCGAGGTCAGGATGGCCATCGCGAGGAAGAAGCAGAACTTCGTCCGCGGGTCGAGGCGGTGCAGCAGCGAATCCTTATCGACATATTGTAGGTAATCCATGCGTCACGCCTCCCTTTGCTTCATCATGCGGGCGGCCTCTTCGGCAAATTCCGCCACATTGTAGCAGACCTTGGAAAAGCCGTACCGCTTGGACAGCCGCACGACCGGCGGCAGGGCGATGTTGATGTCCGAAAAGATGTCTTCGCGGCGCGCCAGGGCTTCCTTGCTGCCCTCGAAGATCTTCTTGCCCGCGCTCAAGATGACCGCGCTGTCCGCGACCTTGAACACGAGCGGGATCTCGTGGCTGATGATGAGCACCGTCTTGCCCTGCCCCTTTAAGTAGGCAATGATCTCTTCGAGCTGCGTCTTGATGTGCAGGTCCATGCCCAGCGTCGGCTCGTCCAAAATGACGACATCGGCGCTCGAGAACAGCACGGACAGGATGGTGAGCAGGTGCTTCTTGCCCATGGACAGGTTGATGGGGAAGGTCTCCGCATCCGCCGAAAGGCCGTAGGTCTCCAAGACCTCCGCGACCTGCTCGTCCGTGAAGGGGAGCTGCTGCATGCGCGCGCAGAAGGTGATTTCCTGCGTGACGGTCTGCTCGAACAGCATGTGTTCCGGGTGCTGGAACACGAGGATGATGTTGCGCGAGATCTGCGCGACCGTCTTTTTGAGGGTGGACTGCCCAAGGTAGCGGACATCGCCGCTCGTCGGCTTGTATAGCCCGTTTAGGTGCTTGACGAGCGTGGTCTTGCCTGAGCCGTTCTGCCCCAAAATTGCCACGACCTTGCCCTTCGGGAAGGAGGTGTTGATGTCCTTTAATGCCTGGAAGCCGTCCGCAAACACCTTATTGAGCTGGTGCGTCGTGAGGAAGGCCTCCTCGCCCGCGGCTTCCGCCGGGACGGGCGCGGTGAAGTCCTCCTGCGGGAAGATCTGATCCAGCTCGTGGATCGCGCCGTCCATGGAATAGAACATGGAAATGTCGCGGTCAAGCCCCGCCATCGCGCGGTAGATCTCCGCCTCCTGCGGGATGGTGACGCCCAATTTTTCCTGCAAGGCGAAGTCCTCAAAGAAGGCTTCCTTGGCGCCGTCGAACAGCACCTTGCCGTCAAACAGGCCGACCACGCGGTCGACGATGCCCGCCGACCATTCGAGGTTGTTGTCCACGATGAGCACGGTCGTGCCGTCCGCGCGGAGCTGGTTCAGGACGCCCTGCACCATCTGCTTGCCGTTCGGGTCGAGGGAGCTTACCGGTTCGTCCATGATGAGGATGTCCGGCTGCATCGCCAAGACGGACGCAATGCACACCGCCTGCCGCTGCCCGCCGGACAGTGCCGCGACCGAGCGCTTGCGCAGGTATTGGAGGTTTAATAGGTCGAGGACATATTCCATCCGGTCGGAGATCTCCTCGGGCGGGAGGCCCATGTTCTCCATGCCAAACGCAATCGCGTCCTCCACGCCATAGCCGAACAGCTGATTTTCCGGAGACTGGCTCACGACGCTCACAAGCGCGTTTTCGCCGAGCTCCATCTCGCCGGACAGCGTGCCGTTGTTTTCCAGCTTCGGGATGACGCCGGACAGGATGTTCACGAGCGTGGTCTTGCCGCAGCCGGACGGGCCGACGACCGCCGTGACCGCGCCCCGCTGGATCTCCAAAGAGACATCCGAAAGGACATCCGGCGCATCCTCGCTATATCGATAAGTCAGATTTTTGAGAGTGTAATTCAAGATTCTTTGCTCCTTTTGCCGCCTTAGAACTGGAACAGCGGCAGCTTTTCGAGGAACAGGATGTCGTCGCGCTTGGCCGCGTCGCCCTCGGCCAAAATCGCCGCCTTGCCCGCGACAACGCCGCCGGCCTTCTTCACGAGCGCCTCCATGGCTTTTAGGGATTCGCCGGTGCTGATGACATCGTCCACGATGAGCACGCGCTTGCCCGCGATCAGCTTGGCCTCCGCCTCATCGAGGCAGAGAATCTGCTTTTTCTGCGTGGTGATGGAGTAGACCTCGGTCACGAACGGATGCACCATGTAGGGCTTGATGCTCTTCCGGGCGACAAAATAGCGGTCCATCTTGAGCAGGCGGGAAAGCTCCTGTACGAGCGGGATGCCCTTGGCCTCTGCCGTGATGAGGTAGTCGACCTCCGGCAGGTGGGGGAGCAGCTCAGCCGCCGCTTTTAGGACAAGCTGGCTGTCGCCAAGCAGCACGAAGCTCGCGATGGCCATGTTGTCCGTGATCTGCACGATGGGCAGCTCGCGGATCAGGCCGGCAATGTTGATCTCATAGGTCTTGCGATCGAGTTTCATGAAAATACCTCTTGCGTCGCCCGAAGGGGCGGATAAAAACGAAATATTTTAGCAAAACAGGCACGAACATTCGCATTTTGTGCCGTTTGCCGCACGATACGCGCCCGGACAGGCCGACGCGCACACAATTACATATAAAATTATATCGAATGTTTACAGTTTGTTCAAGAGATATTATCCGAATCTTTTTCAAGTCGTTCGTCTTTTTGTCGGAAATTCGCCCGGCACGGCAAAAAAGTTTCGGAAAATCGCGCCCGGGCGCGCAGCCGAAGCGAACCTTTTGCCCCGGAGGCGAAACTGTGCTATCATAAAAGCGCGGCCAGGGCCGCCAAGTTTTCCGGAGAAGTTTCCTACATGAATGTCTATGATTTTGACCAGACCATCTACCGGCGCGACAGCACGGCGGATTTCTACTTCTACTGCCTCGCGCGGCGGCCGCGGATCGCGCTGCTTCTCCCTATGCAGGGGTTCCACTTTGTGCGGTATCTGTTGGGGCGCATTTCCAAGACGGCGTTCAAGGAGCGGTTTTACCGCTTTTTTACGAAGGTGCCGGACATGGACGCCTGGGTCGAGGACTTCTGGCGCACGCACCGGGGCGGGATCTCCGCCTGGTACCTCGCGCAGCAGCGGAGTGACGACCTCGTGATCTCGGCCTCGCCGGAGTTTTTGCTGCGGCCGATCTGCCGGGAGCTTGGCATTTCGCACCTGCTCGCCTCGCGCGTCGACCCCAAGACGGGCCAATACACGGGCAAAAACTGCCACGGGCGCGAAAAGGTGCGGCGGCTGCGCGCGGCCTTCCCGGGGGCGGAGGTCGGGGAGTTCTGCTCAGACTCGCTGTCGGACACGCCGCTCGCGGAGATCGCGGGAAAAAGCTACATTATTAAGAAGGAGCGCAAGCTCGATTGGGCGGCCTTTGCGCACAGCTCGCGCCGCCGGGAGAAGAAGCTCCGGCGGTACGCGGATACGGAGCGGTTTTTGTAAGCGGAGGGCAGCGGGCGCGGGCGCGTCCGGGAGAAGGCGTGCAGCGCAATCGGCGCGGCCCCCTTCCCCCAAGCCGCACACAGGCAGGCGGGCGCAAAAACCCACCTACCCGGTGCACGGCGGGCGGGCTCTTGACAAGGGCGCGGCGCGTCTGGTATAGTAGGGCTGTATTCGGCATTGCCGCGATCCACGCTTGCTAGGGAAAATCCCCGGCAGGCGTTTTTTTTGGCCTTTTGCGCCAGCATTTCCCCCTAAGGAGGCAATTTCTATGAAAAATCGAAAAAAACAGGCGGGACGGCTCCTGTGCATCCTGCTTGGCGACACGCTCTATTCGCTGTCGGTGCAGCTGTTCCTGCGCCCGGGCGGCCTGCTCACCGGCGGGACGACGGGCATCTCTCTCGCGGTCGAAAAAATGACCGGCTTTCCCGCGGCGACCTTTATGTTGCTGTTCAACAGCCTGCTGTTCCTGCTGGCGCTATGGCTGCTCGGGCGAGAATTCGCGCTTTCCACCCTTCTAAGCACCTTCCTGTGCCCGGCCACGCTGGCGCTGTTTGAAAAGTTGCTCGACGGCGTGGTGCTGACGAGCGACCCGATGCTCTGCGCGGTGTTCGGCGGGCTGGGCATCGGCGCCGGGATGGGCATGGTCATCCGCGCGGGCGCGTCCACCGGCGGCATGGACATCCCGCCCTTCCTTTTGCAGAAATATTTCCACATCCCGATCTCGGTGAGCCTATACGCCTTTGATGTGGCGATCCTGCTGTTCCAGGCGGTGTATAGCGACACGGAGCGCATTTTGTACGGCATTTTGCTCGTGTTTTTGTACACGAGCGTCCTCGACAAGGTGCAGGTGCTGGGGCAGGGGCGCATCGAGGTCAAGATCGTAAGCGAGCGCGCGGTGGACATCCAGGAGGCGATCCTGTCGCGCATGGACCGCGGCGTGACCGTGCTGGAGGCGCGGGGCGGGCTCTCGGGCAAGCCGTCGAGCGTGCTGTTGTCCGTGCTGTCCAAGCGGGAATTGCCCATGTTGGAGGAAACCGTGCGCGCGATCGACCCGCAGTGCTTTATGGTCATAAGCCCGGTCGCGCAGGTGCTGGGGCGCGGGTTCTCGCTGGCCAAGCGGCCAGAGGTGCGCACGGCGGAAACGGGCGGCGGGAAAGAGGATTGACGCCGCGCGGGGCGGGCGCCCCGCTGCCGGGCGGAGCGAAAACGCCGCGATGCTGCGCGTGGCAAAAAGACGGCAGGCGCGGAATTTTCGCCATCTGCCTCTTCCCCGCTTTGCGTTTGCTCTCCTTGCGGCAAATGGAGTCCTCGCCTCCGCAAGTCGCACAACAAGCTGGAATGGTTGATTTCCCTGCCTCGGACAGAGTCCTCGAACACAGAGAATCCCCCCCAAAATCAGCCTTCCACGCATGGGGATTGCAGCGGGATCCCTTCTGCGGAAAGGATCGGTTGTGGCGTATTGGCGGCAACGCATCCTCTGTCTTGCGGTTCGGGGGCGTATATGTGATGGAAAGCCGCCATCCCTCCCACAAGGCAGCCGTTTTACAGCGAAATTCCTAAAATTGCAGAAATCAAAAAACCGCCCGGCGGAAGCTCCGTCAGGCGGTTTTTTTGACGCTTTTTCAATGTTTCAGGCGACCGGCGCACGCACGACTTTCCGTGCTGCACAGCCGCACCGGGAAAGCCCAGGCCGCCCACGCAGGCGGCATCGCGCCCCCGCACAGGGAAGCCGCGCGCACCACAGCGTTTGCGGCAGGATAGGCATGCCGCCTTCCCCCTTTGCGGCAGATGCGCCTCGCCGCAGAGCGTTCCCTCAGCCCTTGAGGCCGCGGGACTGCCGGTCCATGTCCTCCACGACGATGTCGAAGATCTCGCCCTGGCTCGCACAGTATTCGAGCACCTTCCACGGCTCGTTGGTGTGGAAGTGGATCTTGATGAGGCTGTCGTCGCCCACGGCCAACAGGCAGTCGCCGTCGAAATGCGAAAGGAAGTATTCGCGGATGGCGTCCTCGCTCAGGTCCTTGCCCTCGATCAAAAGCTGCGTGTCATAACGGTATTCCAACATAGTAAAAAAACTCCTCTCACCGGCCGTCCGCGCCCCGAAGGTGCAGGCGGTCGTCATTTGCCACAAAAAGCTG
Source organism: uncultured Christensenellaceae bacterium (assembly GCA_934555865.1). Taxonomy (GTDB): domain Bacteria; phylum Bacillota; class Clostridia; order Christensenellales; family Christensenellaceae; genus QANA01. The sequence continues at coordinate 10,389 of CAKTFI010000003.1, forward strand.
CTTCGAGCGGTACAGCGCGCGCAGGAAGAAAATGGCGCACACGAAATTCGCCAACATGGCCGGAATGGACAGCACCGGCACGATCCAAGGCACGAACCGGCAGCTCACCGCGCCCACGATGCTGGCGAGCTGCCACGCCTGCCGGAGCTCCGCCGCCGCAAAGCTGCACCCATAGGCGCGTTCCGCGTCCTCCATCCCGCCCACGACCCGCGCGCCCGCCAGGATGCACAGCACGAATTCCCCAAGCGCTGCCAGGTACACCACCCAACCGAGGCCGGTCGAAACACCGAACAGGTTGAGGAGGTAGAGCACGCCCGTATAGGCCGCCCCGCCGACGCACAGCGGCTCCAGCCGGGAAAACCGCGCGATCCGCCCCGCAAGGGTGCGCGCGCCCCGCAGCAGCAGGAGGTAGCCCACGAAATCGGGGAACAGCCCGATCGTGACCGACCCGAAGGTCAGATTGACATTCAAAAACAAAAAAAGAATTCCCCAAAAGACCTGCTGCATCAAGCACTCTCCTTTCCCGCCCGGGCTTTGACCGCGCACCGCCGGCCGCCCTTTTGGCAGGGATAGTATAGCAGTTTTCTAGGAATTTGTAAATGACCATGCGGCAGAAGTCGGACAAGGGGAAACAGGGAGCCGCCGCGCAGGCCGCCAGGCATTGCGCCCTCAAACAAGCAGGCCCGCCCCGCCGGACGCCTGCCGCCCCGCATTTCCGCGCCGACCGCCCCGCCGCGCATTGCGTTCCGCCGCAAAACATGCTATGCTTAGGCTATCCCACCCACGAAAGGAATCCGTTTATGCAGGACGAGGCATACCTTGTAAAAGTCATCGGCAAGCAAAAGAACATCGCGCTCATCGCGCACGACAACAAAAAGGCGGAGCTTATCGAGTGGTGCCGCCAGCACAAGGAGGTGCTGGCCCGGCACTTTCTGTGCGGCACGGGCACGACCGCGCGCATGATCACCCAGCAGACCGACCTGCCCGTGCGCGGATACAACAGCGGCCCCTTGGGCGGTGACCAGCAGATCGGCGCCAAGATCGTCGAGGGCCGCATCGACATGGTCATCTTCTTTTCCGACCCGCTCACGGCGCAGCCACACGACCCGGATGTCAAGGCGCTTTTGCGCATCGCGCAGGTCTATGACATCCCGATCGCCAACAACCGCGCGACGGCGGACTTCCTGCTCGCCTCCCGCCTCATGGACAGCGAATACACGCACCGGGTCATCAATTTCCACAAGAGCATCCGCGACCGCTCCGAGACGCTCTAAAGCCGCGCGCCTTTAGTCCGCGTCCGGCTTTCTCTCGCGCCGGGCGGCCCGGACCCCCGCGTCGAACATGCGGTTCGCGACATATTGGGCGATGTATTCATACTGCCGGCAGATGTATTCCAATTCCGCTTCAAAGCCGCCGCGTTCCAAAATGCGGCGCTTGGTGTGGTAAATATTGTCATAGAACCATTCGCAGGGCCGGCCGTCCTCAAAGGCGTCCTCCAGTCCCTCCGTCCCGGGGACCAGCGCCCGCAGGCGGTACTGCCCCCACAGGATGCGGAAGCATTCCTCGCGAAAGGCCTTCAATTCCTCGGACAGTTCGTTTTCCTCCCACATCGTCGCTCCTTTCCAAACGCCCCCGGATAGTATGCCGCGTTTTCTCTTTGCTATGCGGCGCGGAGCGTTTTCACCTTCTTATGCTGCATCATACGGCCTTCCGGACGGTTTGTCCATCCTTTTCCGCAAAAATTCGCAATTTTTTCGCATTTTCATTGAGCATTTGTAAAAAACTCCCCTTCGCCCATTTTTCTATAGAATTTGCATTTACGCGCGCAGTGGGGCGGGGACTTCCGTTTTTTGTAAGTTTCCCCCTCTTTCCGGCGAATTTCGCCGCCATAGGCCGAATTTGCTTTACGCGGCGGCGAAAATCTGCTATACTATGCATAGAAAAGAGCGAGCCATTGCGATCATATCCGATTTGCATCGGCTCTTTTTTTACGCCTTCCGCCCGCGGGCCGGAAAATCTATCTACCGGAGGACCTCTATGAACAAAAAGCAAACCTTTCGGCAATTCGCGCTAGACACGGCGGTGGAGCTATTGGGCAGCCTGCTGTGCGCCATCGGGCTATATAACTTTGCTGTGAGCGCCAACTTCCCGGTCTCCGGCATTTCCGGCATTACGACCATCCTGTACTACCTGTTCGGCCTGCCCATCGGCGTCATGACCGTCGTCATCAACATCCCCATCGCGTTTTTGTGCTACAAGCGCCTTGGTAGGGGCTTCTTTTGGCGGTCGGTGCGCTGCATCCTCATCTTTTCGGTCATGACGGACTATGTCGCGCCGCTTCTGCCGGTATACACGGGCGACCGCATGCTGTCCGCCATCTGTTCCGCCGCGATCGGCGGTGTGGGGTACGCCATGATCTATATGCGCGGGTCGTCCACGGGCGGGACGGATTTTATCACCATCTCCATCAAATCTGCCGCGCCGCATCTGCCGCTCGGCAAGATCTCCTTTGTCATCGACTCCTTGACGGTGCTCGCGGGCGGATACATCTACCGCGACATCGACGGCATCATCTACGGCCTGCTCATCAGCTTTGTGACGGGCATGGTGGTGGACAAGCTCATGTACGGCGTCAACGCAGGCAAGCTGGCGCTCATCATCACGGAATACGGCGACCGCGTGGCCAAGGTCATCGACACCTGCTCCGGCCGGGGCAGCACGCTCATCGATGTGAAGGGGGCTTTCCAATACGACGAAAAGCAGCTCGTGCTGTGCGCGTGCAGCAACAAGCAGATGTTTGAGGTGGAGCGCGCGGTCAAGGAGGCCGCGCCCGACGCATTCATCATCATCCTGGAATCCAACGAGGTGCACGGCGAAGGCTTTGCCATCACGCGCGTGGCCGAGAAACCCACCCTCCTCCAGGCGGCAGGTGCGGACACAAGCGAAAAGAAGGATTGAGGCAGCGGAAAGCGGGCCGGGGGCACCGGAGGACGGCGAACCCGCCCGCCCCGGATGTGCGGACAGCCCAACGCATTTGACCCGGATTGCCCGCGGAACGAAAAAAGCAGCCCGCAAAGGCTGCTTTTTTGCTGCAAAAAATTCCTTTCTTTCATTTTTGGATGCGTTCCGCCCGGCGAACACGGCGGACAATGGCCTCAATCGATGTCCGGCACAATCTTGTTCGGCGCCTTGTCCATCTTTTCCGGGTGCGCGAGCAGCCGGCGGATGTTCTTCAAAGCCGAGGCGAAATAGAACCCGTCGCAGATGCGCTCGTCCGTCACAAAGGTGTAGTCCATGTACTTGCGCGGCACGGGGTTGCCGTCCGCGTCCAGCTCCATCCGCGAATACTTCGCGCCGAAGGCGCAGAACACCGGCACATTGCCGAAGTCGTAGAGGTGGTGGAAGATGGGCGGGATGCCGAGCGAGCCCATCGAGGTGATGAACAGCGACCCGTGGAAGGGGCTCAATTGCGTGATTGCGCGCGGGAGCAGGCCGAAGTAGTCGAGCAGCTTCAAGAACCAGATCGTGAATTTCAAAAACACGCCGGGGATGGCGTTAATGAGCTTGGCGAGGTTGTCAAACCCGCTGTCGAGCGGGGTGTTCTTGACCTCCTCGATCTTGGCGTTCAGCTTTTCGTACACCTCCCGGGGCGTATCCCACGGGGTGAAGGCGACCTTGATGACCGTGTCCGGCGAGGTGGCCGTCATCTCCTTCTTGACGGTCAGGTTGACCTCGATATTCTCGTCGCGGGCGTAGATCTTCTGGCCGCTCAGGAAACGGTTGATGCCCGGCATCTGCGCGACGGTGCGCACATATGCCGCGAGCAGCACATGCATGAGCCCAAAGCCCTTTAGGCCTTCGCGCCGCTTTTCGCGGATGTATTTTTCGATCTGCGTGATCTCCACCTTGTCCGCAATCAGGTTGGACGACCCGTTGCGGTGCACCATGATGTAGGGCGAGACATAGGCCATAGGCGTCATCGTGCGCACAAGGCGGCCGTCCGCCCGGTCGCCCCAATGCCGCCGGCGGGCGCCTCCCCAATATTGCCGTATGCAGAGCGCCGCCAAAAACAGCCCGCCCAGCATGCCGAGCGCGGACAGCTCGCCCGCGCAGCGCCGCCAGAGCGGAAAGCCCTGCCAGTGCCGCACGAGCAGCGTCGCCACATAGGCGACGGGCAGCGCGAACAGCGGGAGCAGCAGAAACTGCGTGTGGATGCGCCCCTGCATGGTCTGCGTGTACACCATGACGAGCAGCACGCAGTACAGGCAGCACATCCACGCGAACGCGGGCGGCAGGCTCAGCCCCTGCAAAAAGAAGCCGATCGCGCCCAGCCCCACGGGGAGCGCCGTCTTATACAGCGCGTCCGGCCCGCAGACGAGCAGCAGCACCGCATACAGCACTGCCGAGGCCGCGGGCAGCACAGCCTGCCAGAACCAGACAGACGCGGCCACCTCCGGCTTGTCCAAAAAGAAGACGATGCGCAGCCCCGCCGCGAGGACGAGCAGAAATCCCGCAATCCACGCGAAGGGGTTGGTGCGCTTGACATAATACGAAGATAATTCCTTTTTCATAATGTCCTTAGCATAGCATGTTTTGCCGGGGCTTTCAAGGGCGAGCGCAGCTGCCCGGCCACGGCTTTGCATCTGCGGGGAGCAAGCTCTATTTCGGGTTCAGATTTTCAAGGCGCCTCCCCGGCCACGGCCTCTCCCTCCCTATTGTCCATGCCTGCCCGCCATTTTTGCGATGCGGCCGCGCGATATGGGAGGATATGCATCCAGCCTCCCGCCGCGTGGGGGGCAAACCTCTCCCTTCCTCACCCGCCTGGCAAGGCTTTCTCCCACAGCAAAAAATCCCCCGATGGGCGGAAGGCATCGGACAATCTCGTGACCAAGCCATGGCTTTTAAGGGGGCGGCAGAGAGGGGGTTGACAAAAGTCCGAATCCGTACTATACTTGCATTATACGAATTCGGACTTTGGAGGACACTGCCTTGCCAGACCCGCGCCCGCTCATCCGCCGCCTTAGCATCGCGATCAACCTGATCGACGGCGACTACACCCGCACCGCCCGCCGCTTGGGCCTCAAAGAAAACGAGCTTTCGCTGTTCTACGCGCTGGACGACGGCGCACCGCACAGCCAGGCCGAGATCAGCCGCCATTGGCTCATCCCCAAGACGACGCTCAACACGATCGTGGGCGACTGCGTGGCGCGCGGGCTCATCCGCCTCGAGGGTGGCCGGGAAAAGTACATCCGCCTGACCGAGGCGGGGGCGGCCTTCGCGCGCCGGGCGCTGGATGCGGTCTATGCGCTGGAGGACGCGGCGTTTGCGCGCACGCTTTCCCGCTTTTCGCCGGAATTCGTCGCGGCGCTTGCCGACTTTGCGCAGGAGCTAAACGCCGAGACCGCGCGGTTTTTGGAGGAGGCGTCTCCCAAGCCCTGATGCCGCCCTGCGGCAAATACCGATAAGGAGTTTTTTATGTTTTCGCACTTACGCAAGGGATTGCGTAGCCTTTTTTCGGACATTCGACTTTCCAACTGTCTCGTCTCGTTCTTCGCCAGCGCCTTTCTGGCCTTCGGACTGTATCAGGTGCATGCCGTCTCGCAGGTGACGGAGGGCGGGGTGCTGGGCATGATGCTCCTGTTGGAGCACTGGACCGGCCTGTCGCCCTCGGTTTCCGGCCTCGTGATGGACGCGGCCTGCTATGCGCTCGGCTGGCGGCTGCTCGGGCGGAGCTTCCTCGTCTATTCCGGCATTTCCTCCCTCGGGTTTTCGGCGGCGTATCGCGTGCTTGAATGTTTTCCGCGGCTGTGGCCGGGGCTTTCAAGCATGCCGCTGTTGGCGTCGGTGCTCGGCGCGATTTTTGTCGGGCTGGGCGCGGGGCTGTGTGTGCGCGCCGGCGGCGCGACGGGCGGGGACGACGCGCTTGCGATGAGCCTTTCGCGCCTCACGCGGCAGCCCATCGAGCGCATCTATCTGGCGAGCGACCTCATCGTGCTGGCACTGTCGGCGAGCTACATCCCCTTAAAGCGGCTCGAGTATTCGCTCCTCACCGTGCTGCTGTCGGGGCAGCTCATCGGGCTTGTGCAGCGCGCCCCGCTGCCCTTCCTGCCCACGGCGGAGGGTTCGCGGGCAAAGGAGGCCTTCGTAGAGGAGCTGGCGGAAGAGGCCGTACACGCGGAGGAGTAAACGGAAACGGCCGCGTCTGAATCCTTCCTGCCAAGCGCCCTATGCAGAATATATAAAAAAGGAAGCCAAGTTGGCTTCCTTTTTTGCATGGATAGGCACGATGCGGGCATCCTTCCCGCGCCGCGTGCGGCTCGATGCGCCCCGTGCGATTGATCGGCCGAGGAATCTACACGCCCCTTACCTTTCCAGCTGCGGATAGACCGTGTCCCAGAACGCGTCGAGCACGCCCTGCTGCCGCGCGTCCTGCGCATTGAGCACGGCGACGGCGCGGAGGTCGCGCAGCACGATCGCAAACTTCGCGTACTTGCCGTCCGCGCGGAAGGAATTGTGCTGCCCGCGCCAGAACAGGAACCCATAGCCAAAGCGGCTGTCCGTGTGCTCCCCCGCGACAAAGGGCGCGGTCTCGACCTGCACGGCCTCGCTTTGCCGGATCCATTCCCGGCTCAGCACCTGCCGCCCGCCAAGCTGCCCATCGTTTAAGTACAGGCGGGTGAAGGACAAAAGCTCGCTCGGGGAAATCTCCAGGCCGCCCGCGCCGAAGGTCATCCCGCGCGGGTCGGTTTCCCAATGTGGGCGTGCGATGCCGAGCGGCGAAAACAGCCGCGGCATCAGGTAGTCCACGAGGCTGCACCCCGCCTTGCGCTGCACCAGCACGCCTGCGAGGTACGGCCCCATGTTGTTGTACTTGAAATGCGTGCCCGGGGCATACGGGAAGGGCTGCGCCAGGCAGAAGCGCACGAAGTCGTCCGTCCGCTCGGCCAGCTTTTCGCGGTCGCCGCCCATGAGGTACGCCGCGTCCTGCCCCGGCGCCATCGTGAGCAGGTCGCGCACGGTGAGCTTTTGCAGGTTTTCCGGCGGGTTTTCGGGCGCGTCCGCCGCAAAGTGCGAAAGCACCGGGTCCTCGAGCGCGAACAAGCCTTCCGCGACCGCGAAGCCGACCGCGGCCGAGGTGAAGCTCTTGCTCACCGAATACTGGTTGCGCCGGTGCTCCGGCATCCAGAAATGCCGCGCGACCTCCTCCCCGTCCTGTTCCACGAGGATGGCCTCCATGTTCAAATTTTCCTTCTGCACCCGCTCCAAAAACGGGGTCAGGTCGAGCTTTGCCATGCTGTTTCTCCTTATATATTACTCGTGCCGCTTGGCGGTGAGTCCGTCGACCTCCACCGCGATCACAGCGACCGCGCCGGTCATCGCCTCCGAAAAGGCAAATGTGCGCCCCGTCTGCTGCCGCATGATGGCGTCGAGCGCCGCGGCCTTGTCCGCATGATTTTCCAACAGCCGCGCCCGGCCCTCGCCCATCACGCTCTCAAAGCGGCTGGAATAGGTGCAGGGCGTCTCGGCGTCGGCGGCATAGACCTCTGCGCCGCAGTCCATCTCGAACGCGACGCGCGGGTTTTGCCGGATGGCGTCGATCTTGCGGCCCTCTTTGGCGCTGTGGAAATACAGCGTATAGTTCCCCTCGCGCACCGCATAGCCAAAGTTCAGCGGCACGATATACGGCCCGGCCTCGTCAAAGAGCCCCAGGCGACACACGCGGCATTTCTTCATGATTTCCTCTACCTCGCCCGGCAGGCTGACCTGCCGATCCTTTCGGCGCATGGCGTATTGCATTGGCGCGCCTCACTCTACGATCTGGAGCTCGCGCGGGTAGTGGTTGAGCGTCTCCGCCCCGTCCGCCGTGACGAGCACGAGGTCCTCGATGCGCACGCCGAACTTGCCCGGGAGGTAGATGCCCGGCTCGATGGAAAAGCACATGCCCTCCTCCACGAGCTGCGCATTGTTGGCGGAGACAGAGGGTTCCTCGTGCAGCCCGAGGCCGATGCTGTGCCCCAGGCGGTGCGTGAAGTATTCGCCGTAGCCCATGGAGGCGATATAATCGCGCGCCGCGGCGTCGATGGAGGCGAAGCTCACGCCCGGCTTAGCCGCCGCCCGCCCCCGCCGGTTGGCCTCGCGCACGATCTCATAGACTTTTTTCTGCTCCTCGGTCGCGCTCCCGAAAAAGAAGGTGCGCGTCATGTCCGCGAAATACCCGTCCGTGGCCTGCCCCGCGTCCACGAGCACGAGGTCGCCGCGCTTGAGCCGGGTCGCGCCGTTCACATGGTGCGGTTCGGCCGCGCCCGCGGAAAAGCCCACGAGCGGTTCCCACGGCTCGCCCACCTTGCGGTATTCCGCAAGCAGCAGCTCCGCCAGCTCCAGCTCCGTCATGCCCTCGCGCAACATGCCCGGCACCTTAGAAATCACTTCGTCGTTCAAGATCGACGCGCGGCGCATGGCCTCCTGCTCGGCAGCGTCCTTGATCATCCGCGTCTGCTCGACGGCGAAGGAGCCGTTTTTGGGCGTGATGTCCGGCCGCTGGTCCAAAATTTCAATCAAAAACTGCGCATATAAAAAGCGGTCGATGCCGACCGGCCCGGCGGGCAGGAAGGCGGCGAGGTCAGCCGTCGCGACATCGGTGTCGTCGTGATACACGACCGAGAAGCCCTCACCCGGCTCGATCGGGAACAGGCGGTTGACGAACAGCACCGCCTCGCCCTCCGCCGGGATGGCGAGCGCCATCAGCCGCTCGCCCACATGCGCCACATGGCGGTCGATGAGGTAGCCGATGGAGATGGGGTCGGACACGACGGTGACGGGCAGCCCCGCCGCGCGGAGCTTTTCGCGCACGCGCTGCATGCGCGCCTGAAATCGATTCTGCATAGGAAGTCCTCCGGTTCTTTTTTCTCTATCTTAGCACACTTTCGCCCGGTTTCCCATACGAAACTGCGGCGGAGCGGGGGAATTTTGCGCGGGGAGCGGAGCGGCGTGCAACCGAGGCTTAGGCGGAAGGTACGCGGAAGGACAAGCGGTGGAAGAGATTCTCCCGCCAAGAGGTTCGGGACGCAGAGGCAAGGGAAGCACGATACATTCACTCCGGCGCCAAGGCAAGGAGGTATTGCAGGAAACACAACACCGACGAATGAGCAAAAATGCCGCAACGGCAAGCTGCGGAAAAAACAAACGCGGAATATCTGCCCCTACATAAGATGGAAAGGAATTCCTGACAATTGACCAGAAAAGTGCGGGAGAGGGGCAGCGTTGGCAAAGGTCGCGTGAGGCACATTGCGGGAGGTGAAAGCGCAAAGGGGGGCAGGGTGGCGCGTATCCCTCCGCCGAAGCTTGTGCAGAGGGCGGCCACAAAAAGCGGAAGTGCAGAAGGGGGCGACACGCTCGCCTATTTGACGCTTTTTTGTGCAATTTCTGCATTTTCCCCGAAAAAGGGCTTGACCTGTAGCGCACTTCAGGGTCTATACTTTACAGTATTCCCCTCCGCGGGGACGGCGCAGCGTGAAGACCCATGCGAACGACCCTCCTTTGCCGCAAAGCGGGCGCAGGCGTTCGCGCGGGCCGTCGTGGTGGGATTTTCGCGGGCAGCGCCGCCCTGCCGCAAGCCGCCGCACGGGGATTTTCGCGAGTGCAAGCCTGCCTTTCGGGCATCTTGCGCGGGCGAGCGGTGGGAGGAGGAAGCGAAATGTGCCCTCTCAGGGCGGCTCCCTCGGCGCGGGCGCTTGCAGGATGCGCGGCGCGGGTTTGCAAAAAGTGAAAAGGCGCGACGGTGAAAGCCAGACGCGGCCGCCAGTCTGCCCACGACATGCCTGCCCCATTTTCGGCAGGGGCATGCACCCAAGCAACGCCTGTAAGTGTGCCTGTAGACGACATTGCGGCACAGTGACACGGGCAGAAAACGGCGCGAAGGCATTCCCGCCAAGCGGCACAGTGACATTCCCCGGCGCGAAGGCATTTCTCAAAAAGGCGCACCTGTGAGCGGTGCTTACATGCCCTCCGTGCGCAAAGACACTTCCGGGGCGGATCATACCCCTGCCCATCGGGGGGCAGGAAATTGCCTCCCAGCATGAAGGCATTTCCGCCGAGCGCTCATGGCATGTTCCGCCAAGCGACGCCATCTACATTCCCCGGCACGACAGCACAGGCAGAAAGCATTGAAGCCGCACGCCCGGCAAGCGGCGCGGCGGCATTCCTGTGCGAACACCATTGCAACGGCCGCCAGCGCCTTCCCACTGCACCGACCAACTGATCATTTTGCAGCGGCCGCGCGGACTTCTGCGCACGCTGCATTATAAGGAGAATTTTATGAAACCCAAACAAAAACTGCACTACGCGTGGGTGGTCTGCATTTGCTGCTCGCTCGCCATGTTCTGCGTGGCCGGGCTCACGAGCACCTGCTTTTCCGTGTTCTCGCCCTACCTCATTTCCCAGGCGGGCCTGAGCGGCGCGCAGACCTCCTCGCTGCTTACCATCCGCAGCCTGGCGGCCTTCCTCGCACTGTTTGTCGTCACGCAATATAGCGACAAGCTCGGCCTGCGGCTCGGCATCGCGCTCGGCACGCTCGTGACCGGGCTCGGCTTCCTGTTCTATGCCATCGCGGGCAGGAGCTACCTGCTCTACTGCGTGGGCGCGGCCGTCACGGGCATCGGCTACACTCTGGGCGGCATCACGCCGATCGCCGTGCTGTTCGCGGAATGGTTCCACACGCACCGCTCGCTCGCCATGGGCATCTGCTCGGCCGGCACAGGCGTGAGCTCCATCCTCGTCCCGCAGATCCTCATCCCCATCTTTGAAAAGGACTCCCTGCGGACGGGCTTCCTCTTGGAGGCGGCCTTCGTGACGGTCGTCGCGGTGCTGCTGTTCGTGCTGCTGCGCAACCATCCGTCGGAAAAGGGGCTTTCCCGCCTTGGCGCGGAGGAGATCGGCAAGCCGGTGCAGGTGCGCCGTCTGCCCCTGCACCGCACGCTGTCCCGCGGCGATGCGGCCTGGATGGTCGCCGCGACCTTCCTCATGGGCATCGCGACCATCCCCGGCCCGTCGCACATCTCCGTGCTGTACAAGACGGAGGGCTTTTCCGCGGAATCCATCTCCCTGCTGCTCTCGCTGTTTGGCGCGGCGCTCATCGTGGGCAAGTGCCTGCTCGGGCAATTGGCCGACCGCTTCGGCAGCCTGCGCGCGACCGTGCCGTTCTACCTGCTCGTGCTCTCGGGCTATGCCCTGTGCGCGCTGGCGGGGATGGGAAGCATGCCGCTCGCGATCGCTTCCGTCCTGACGATGGGCGTCGGGTGCGCGGTCGGCACGCTGTGCTATTCCATGTTTGCGGGCGACATGTGCCCGCCGGAGCAGTTCGGCGCGACCGTCCGCACCTATCAGCTCACGAGCACCCTGGGCGGCATGGCCTCGAGCTTCCTGCCCGGCCTGCTCGCCGACCTGACGGGGCACTACATGGTCTCGTATGTCGCCTTTGTCGCAATCGGGCTTGTGAGCCTCGGCATGATCTGCCTCGTGTACCGCCACCTCGAACAGCAGGCATAGGGCAATACGGCTCCCAGATAAACGAAACCTCCCGTCGTGCGCGGGAGGTTTTTTGCGCCCCCTTCCCCTTTCCCCCGCCGTGTGGTAGGATAGAGTTAACCGCGCCGCACCCCGGCGCACACAGGAGGACACACCATGGAAATTCGGCCGCTGGACCCCGCCGCCTATGCGGGCAAAACCTTCACCACCCGCTATCAAACCGCGGGGTATTACGACATCTGCGCCTGCGAGGGTGGGTTTGAAATCCAACATCGGCCGTTCCCGTCGCCGGTCTGGCGCTCCTTCGAGGACGAATTCTTCGTCGAATGCCTGGAGGACCCGGTCGCGTTCGGCGCATTCGTGGGCGAGGTGCTCGTGGGCTATGCCGAAGGTTCGCGCGAGAGCTGGAACAACCGCTTCCGCCTCTCGAACATCTGCGTGTTCGACGACGCCGTGCGCGGCGGGGGCGTGGGGAGCAAGCTCCTCGCCGCCATCGAGGGCGCGGCCAGAGCGGCGGGTGCGCGCATGCTCGTGCTGGAGACGCAATCCTGCAACGAAAACGCGATCGCGTTCTACCGCAAAAACGGCTTTCAAATGATCGGCTTCGACCTGTATGCCTATTCCAACGACGACCCTGCGCGGCGGGAGGTGCGCATCGAGATGGGCAAGAAGCTGTGACCCTCGCCCTTGCCCGGCGCGCCGGTTTGTGGTATGCTGTTCCAAATCCCCGCCTCGTCGGGAAGGCAAGAGGGCGCCCATGCGGCTGCGCCGATTTGCCGAAGTGAGCGGACAATATGTCACGAAGATCTACGGGCAGGACCGGTTTGCCTTTGCGCAGTCGGATTCCGCCGACTTCTATGACCTCCTCGAATGGGCGAAGCAGGGCGCATACCCCGGGAGCGTCCTTTCCTTCTATGACTTTGCGACCGGCGCGGTATACCGCCCGTTTGAAAAGCGCGAAAATCTCCTGTACAGCGACCCGGTCTACCTCCTGAGCGAGCGGGACGAGGTCCGCTGCTACTTCCCCACGCCCTTCCGCTTCGCGCCGGGCGAACACGAATCGGTGCAGTTCGTCCGCGACGGCAAGGTATACCTGGAAAACTGGGTCGAGGAGGGCTGGGACGACGCGCAGGACCGCGCGACCGAAGCCTACCGCATATATTACGAAACGGTCGTGCGCGACGTTTCGGGCCGGGAGCTCTCGCGCGAGGTGGGCGGGCTGTACCAATCCGCCGACGGCGACTGGTGGATGGCCTAAAACGAAAGGAAAAAGGCATGCCCCGCACATCTCCCCGCAAATGGCATATCGAGGCGCTGCGCATCGTCGCCGCGCTGTTCGTCCTCTTCAACCACACGGGCGAAGAGGGCTTCTTTTTGTTTGCCGCGCAGCCGGCGACCTCGCCGCTTTGTTGGGCATACCTGTCCCTAAGCATCCTGTGCAAGGCAGCTGTGCCGCTGTTTTTCATGGCAAGCGGCGCGCTGCTCCTGACCGATAAGCGAGAGGAACCGCCGCGCGTCACGCTGACCCGGCGCGCCGGGCGCATGGCCGCGGTGCTCCTGCTCACCTCGCTCGGGTATGAAATCTGGCACTGCCGCCTGTGGAAAACGCCCTTTTCGGTGCTGCACTTTTTGGAAGGGCTGTATCGGGGCAGCATCTGCACGCCGCTGTGGTACCTGTATGCCTACCTTGGGATGCTCGTCTGCCTGCCCCTGCTGCGGCGACTGGCGCAGGGGCTTCGGGACGCGGAATTTCGCTACTGGATCCGCTGCCTGCTCCTGTTCCAGGGCGTCGTCCCCGTGGCGGCCGCCCTGCTCTGGCCGGACGGCGCGCCGGCAAGCGGGTTTTCGCTCGGCTGGGCGGCCATGCAGGCGGTGTGCTACCCCTGCCTCGGGTATTTCGCGGAACACCGCGTGCCGCGGGAGGCCCTGTCCCATAAGGCGATGGGGCACCTGACGGTCGGGTGCCTCGCGGGCGTCGGCGCGAGCGCGGCGCTCACGCTGCTCGCCGCCCGGCGCAGCGGGGTGTGTACCGAGGCGCAAAGTCAGGGCTTTTTTACGCTGTTCACGCCGCTCTACGCGCTGACGATCTACCTCGGGCTGCGCCGCCTGTGTTCGCCGCGTCCCGCTGCGGGGGATGTTCTACCCGGGCGGTCGAAGTCGTGTACTGTCGCAGAGGATGTCCTGCGGAAGAGTTGCGGAACAGATCCGGATGGTGCGCCGCGCACCGTTGCGAAATCCCGCTGGGCGCGGCTGCTCTGCGCCGCGGGCGAGGGCACCTTCTTTCTCTACCTCTCGCATGTGTGGATCATGAATCTGCCGCTGCTGCGCGCGCTGCGGACGGCGCTCTGCCCGGTGCTGGGCGAGATGGGCGCGACGCTTGCCTACCTGGCCGCCGTATTTGTGGTGGGCGACCTCGCCGGGTGGGCGCTACGGCGCGTGCCCGGGGTGCGGCGACTGCTGTAGAGGAGATATCGAAAAACCCGCCCGCGGGAAGTCGTTCCCGGGACGGGTTTTTTGATGTTTTTCTTTGCGCGCAGGGTTTTTGCCCGCGCAATTTTTCGACATGCGCACGGGAGCGCACGCAAAGCTTTGTCCGGCATTTTTGCACGGACAGTTTTTTGCCCCCCGCCGCCGCTTATTCCTCGACGCTATATCCCGCCTGCTCGACCGCGGCCCGGACGGCCTCGTCCGAGACTTCCGCGTTCAGGTGCAGCGTCGCCTGCTTGTCCTCGAGGCTGACTTCGGCCGCGTCCACCTGCGGGAGCGCCTCCAGCGCCGCCTTCACATGCGCCACGCAGTGCATGCACATCATGCCGTTCACCTTAACCATCTTGGTCATATCGGTTTCTCCTTTCGCTTGTTCGCCCACCGGGCAAATTTTCTCTACAGCAGCCGCATCCTTTCCGGCCACAGCTTCCGCCACCGGGCAGGCTGCCTTCGCGCCCTCTCTGTTGGCGGAAAGGGGGCAGGCCGCCTTTGCCTCCGCGTCCTCCTGCGCCGGGGCGCTTTCCTGCGAAGCATTCCCCGCCATCGGGCAGGCCGCCGCTTTCGCCGCGTCATATTCCGCGCCCGCCGCGCCGTTCGCCTTGCCCTTGCGCCCTTCGCGCCAGCGCAGCCGGAGCGCGTTCGTCACCACGAACACGGACGAGAAGCTCATCGCCGCCGACCCGAGCATGGGCGACAGCTTGATGCCAAACGCCGGGTACAGCGCGCCCGCCGCCACCGGGATGCCGATGCAGTTATAGAAGAACGCCCAGAATAGGTTCTGCCGGATGATGCGCATCGTCTTGCGCCCAAGCGCAATGGCCTGCGCGACATCGCGGATGTCGCTCTTCATAAGCACGACCTGGGCGCTTTCCATCGCGATGTCCGTGCCCGCGCCCACCGCGATGCCGACATCCGCCTCCGCAAGCGCCGGGGCGTCGTTGATGCCGTCGCCCACCATCGCCACGACGCGGCCCTCCTGCCGGAGCTTGGCCACGACGGCGTGCTTTTGCTCGGGGAGAACATCTGCAATCGCCTGCTCCATGCCGAGCTGCCGCCGCACCGCCTCCGCCGTGCGCGCGTTGTCGCCCGTGAGCATGATCGCGTGGATACCCATGCCTTTCAGGCGCTCGATCGCCTCGCGGCTCGTCGCCTTCGGGAGGTCGGCCGCCGCGATGACGCCCAGCGCCCGGCCGTCCGCCGCGAAGTAGAGGGGCGTCTTGCCCTCCTGCGCGAGGCGTTCCGCCGCCCGGGAAAGCGCCGCCGTGTCCACGCCCTGTTCGGACAGGAACGCGCGGTTGCCGCCGAGGCAGGCGCGGTGTTCCACCTTGCCCGCAACGCCGCGCCCCGGGACGACCGAGAAATCCTCCGCCGCCGCGAAGGAAACGCCTTCCGCCGCCGCCTTGTCCAAAATCGCCCCCGCGAGCGGGTGCTCGGAGGGCTGCTCCAGCGCCGCCGCCACGCGCAGCAATTCCGCCGCGTCCACGCCCTCCGCCGGGCACAGGTCGGTCACGCGCGGCTTGCCCTCGGTGAGCGTGCCCGTCTTGTCCAGCACGACGGTGTCCACGCCCGCGAGCCGCTCGATGACCTCCGCCGACTTCAAAAGGATGCCCTGGCTCGCGCCCGCGCCCGTCGAGGCCATGATGGCCACCGGCGTCGCCAGCCCGAGCGCGCACGGGCAGGAGATGACGAGCACCGCGATCGCGCAGTTGAACGCGAATTCAAACCCCGCGCCCGTAAGCAGCCACACCGCGAGCGTCACCGCCGAGATGCCCATCACGACCGGCACGAACACGCCCGCGATCTTGTCCGCGAGGCGCGAGATCGGCGCCTTGGAGGCCGCCGCCTGCTCGACGAGCGCGATGATGCCGGACAGCGTCGTGTCCTGCCCCACCTTTTCCGCGCGCATCGTGAAATAGCCCGCGCGGTTGACGCAGGCCGCCGCGACGGCGTCGCCCACCGTCTTTTCCTCGGGGATGGATTCGCCCGTGAGGGCCGAGGCATCGATCGCCCCATGCCCGGACAGGATGACCCCGTCCACCGCGATGGCCTCGCCCGCGCGCACGACCAGGGTGTCGCCCACCGCGACCTGCTCCGCCGGGATGCGCACCTCCGCCCCGTCGCGCAGCACCGTGGCTTCCTTGGGCGCGAGGTTCATGAGCTTGCTGATCGCCTCGGTCGTCTTGCCGCGCGACCGCGCCTCCAAGAACTTGCCGAGCGAGATGAGCGTCAAGATCATGCCGGACGCCTCGAAATACAGGTCGTGCATATAGGTCTCGGCCACAGCCGTGTCGCCGTGCCCCAGCCCCCACGCCATGCGGAAGATGGCGAAGACGCCATAGAAAAGCGCCGACCCCGACCCCACGGCGATGAGCGTGTCCATATTGGGCGCGCCGTGGAAGAGCTTCGTTAACCCGCTCTCAAAATACTGCCGGTTGAGGTACAGGATGGGCAGCAGCAGCAAAAACTGCGTAAAGGCATAGACCACGCTGTTCTCCACCCCGTGGAAGAGGTGGTGCAGAAACCTCGGCGCGGGCAGCATGTGGTACATCGCCACATACATGAGCACCGCGAGCAGCACGATGGAGGCGATGAGCCGGTGCTTGGCCGCCTTCTGCGCCGCCGCGGCCTCGCGCTCCGCCGCGTTCTTGTCCCGCTTCGCCTCGGCCCCGCGCACCTTCGCGCCATAGCCCGACTTCTCTACGGCCGCCGCGATCTGCGCCGCCGTCGCCGGGGCGTCGAACTCGACCTCCAGCGTGTTGGCAAGCAGGCTGACCGACGCCGTATGCACGCCCCGGACCTTGCCGGCCGCCTTTTCGACATGCGCCGCGCACGCCGCGCAGGTCATGCCCGTAATATCCAGAATCTGTTTCACAATAACTCCCTTCCGGCGGCTTCTGCCGCCGTATGGCCGCCGCGTCAGTCCTTCTTGCCGAACAGGCGAGCGAACAGGCCGGCCTTTTGGTATTCCTCCGTCCGGATGGCACCCACGGTGTAGCCCGTGGCCTCGATCGCCGCCTTGAGCTTCGCCTCGTCAAGGGGCGCCTCCGCAAGGATGACCGTCTCGCCCTTTGCGTGCGAGGAAGCGACCTTTTTCACGGGGAACGCGCCCCGCACCGCGTCGTTGACATGCGCCTCGCACATGCCGCACTGCATGCCGTCTACCTGTAGCGTTATCTTCTGCATAACCGTTTCTCCTTATGCTAAATTTTGTATGTCAGGCCGCCTTTGGCGCTTCCCGCAGCCTCTCCGGGCACCGCGCGCCGCCCCCGGCCGAGCTTTCACTTCAAAATCTTGTCCAGGAGCGAGTACAGCTCCGCCATCTTCTGCTGGCTGTCGCCCGTCTCCACCGCGTGGTTGACGCACATCTCCATGTGCGCTTTCAGGATCTCCTTGTTCGCGCGGTTGAGCACCGCCTGCGCCGCCAGGATCTGGTTGGAGATGTCGATGCAATACCGATCCTCCTCCACCATGCGCAGGATGCCGTCCAACTGCCCCTTCGCCGTCTTTAAGAGCTTTTCCACCTTTGCCCGATCTGCCTTCACCGCGTCCTCCTTTTGCCCGATAGAGCGGGAACTGCCCACCGCGAGAGGCGGGGGCGTGCGATCGCCTCTTTTGCCGATGTCCGGCAGGCGCGCCCCGGCCGCAAGGCCGATGCTTCGGCGCGTGCATGCTTCCCGAAAAGCGCCCCACGGCTGGCACAAGGCCGCCGCGAGGAGAGTGGCTGCCAAGCAAGCGCCGCCTCGCGTACAGCCGCATTCGCCTGCGCCGCCCGGCCTCCCGCGTTCGCTTGGACGGCATGCCTATTTCGGCGATATGCCTGCCTTTGCGGGATGCCTGCGTTGGCGGTGCGTCCAATGCACCATACTGGTCATGCGTTCGCTTCGGTCGCGTGCCCGCTTTCCCAGACTTGCCGCGTCCGCGCTTTTGCGCTGGCGGGGTGCCTGCGTTGGCGATATGCTCGCTCCAAAGAGCTGCCTATGCCGTCGGATGTTCTCTCTGCTCTATCATGGCACCCCCCTGGGGGGTGGTGTCTATGCATAGCATACCGCGCCCCCCGCGGTTTGTCAAGCGGGCCGCGCCGGCAAAACGAAAAATTCAGCAAGGCGGCAGGATAGGGCGTTCGCGGCAGGTGTTCGGGCAGAATCGGACAGCGCGCAGCCGTCGCCCTGTCGCGAAATCCCTTCGACCGCAAAATGCCTGCGGCAGGCTTGGGGGCGAACTATCCGTTCCCCCAAAAGAAGCCCGCTTGCAAGGCAGCACGCTTTTCGAGATCGTCCCCTTTCGGCGGGCGATCATGCCGCGCCAGCTCCCTGCCTATGCCGCGAACAGCCTCCGCCGGACATGCGCAGAAAACCGGAAGAGGCTTTCCCGCCGCATTTTGCCGCAGGCAGTATGCATCACATACTCACTCCCACCATGTCGCTATCGCATCCTCCGCCGTTCTCGCCGGGTACTGTACAGGCTGGGCGGAAAACGCCCCGCCATGCGCTGCCGCCAAAAGCAGCAGCGCGTTTGCCGCTTATCCGGAAAACGCTTTCCCGCCGCGGGCGGTATAGATTTTTCCGAGCATGACTGGGCGATATTCCCTTGTCAATGTGCGTCCAAGGCATGTGCGACCCCGCATTTCAGGCCGGGACCCCGGCAAAGCGCGCCGCCGCCTGCACCGCCGGCTGCCCATTTCCGCGGCTTGCGCAACCACATAAGCTGCTCACGCGGTATCATACACTCGAAAAGTCGGCAGGCAAAAACGCAAGGAGGCCTTTCCGTGGAGCTGTGTTCCCATGGACGCCCCAGCCGGTTCAGGCCCGTACAGCTCCATCATACACGGCCGCCGCCTCCCCTGCCGGAGAGGCGCGCCCTTATCCGAGCAGGATGACGCCGCTTTGCGGTTCCTCCTCGTCCTTTGCCTTTTTTGCGCCCTCCGCCGCCGGGGCGGGCATCCCGTACAGGTCGCGCACCACGCCCGTCATCTCGCGCAGCGTCGCGGCCATCTCCTTCATGGCCTTGCTGTCCGCCTTGCGGAGCGTGACCTCGGTGGGCGGCTGGTCGCCCTTGCCGCCATAGACATAGCGATAGAACTGGTCCTCGTCGGCCAGTGCGCGCTTCATCGCGCCGACGAAGTCCTTCGCCGTCTGCTGCAGCTCGCCCAGCTGCTGTGATTCCTTTCGCTTCATGCTTCTCCTCCCCCTGGAGTATTGATTTTGCGCCCGGCCGCAGGCAGGGCAGCAGGCATTCCCCCCGCGGTGAAAAGGCTTTCCGCCGCCTAGCCGCGGGCCATTTCCCGCAGGGCCTTCCTCCTGCCAAACATCGGGAAAGGCAGGCCATCCGGCACGCTTGCCCGGCATTTGCGCAGGGCAGCGCTCCTTCCCGCCGCCTTCCCCGGCGGCTGCTCCGCTATTTCGGCAGGTAATGCCCACAATTTCGCGCATTGCCTGTCGCCACAGCTGCACAGGCAGGCCGCCAAAGCTCCGCCAATCCAGCGGCAGCCGAGCTTCCTGCTGCCTTTCCATCAGATGCAGGCATTTTCATCCCGTGCGCGATCTCGTGCGGCAGGCCGATGCTCAAGGCATTCCTGCCCCGCCGAGCATTTCCCCATCCGTCCAGCACTTTTCGGGCATGGTATGGGCCTCCCCGCCCCCGGGCGCGCCCGCCTTACTGTTCGTACTTCATCTCGGCCGCGCTGGCCAGCGGGCAGCGCCGGAAATGATACCGCGCGCAGATCTCCTCCTGCCAGGCCGTCTTCTGCTGCGTCTTGGCGAAGCGCATGGTCGTCGTGCTCCCCCAGGTGCAGCCCTCGCAGGTCAGGGTCTTGTCGTTTTCCCGCAGATAGAAGGGGCATACCGTCGTCGCGCCCCCGGTGTAGTGGCTCATATTTCCTCCTGTTCTGCCCGCAAAAGGGCCTCGATCGGGTCATTGACCATCCGCAAAAGCTCCTGTTCCCGCCGGCTGGGCGGCCCGGTGCCTCCCTCGTCTGCCGCGGGCGGGAGGGGCGTCTCCTCCCACCGGTGGTCGGCCAGCCAATTTGCGGCGCGCGGAACAAAGCGCCCCCGTTCCTTGCGCCAGTTCTCGTTTTTGCATTGCTCCGCCAGGGCCGCGAGCAGCGTTTTCTGCTGCAAATAGGCCTTCTCGCGCAGATAGGCCTCGAGTGCCTCGGCACGCCCCGCCTTTTTGGGATATTTTTTCCAGAATTCAGAGAAAGCCTCGCGCGCTCGCGCGCCTTCTGCGGCTCCCGCGGGAGCCGCAGGGCTTCCGATTGGCTTGGATTCGCGAGAGCGATTCGGATTCCGATTCGGATTGGGATTGGATTCGGATTCTAGCCGCAAGTTGCAGCGGTCTGCGGCAATCTGCTGCAAGTTGCCGCAATCTGCAGCAGGTTGATGCATGCTGCTGCATTCTGCGGCAGGTTGTTGCATGCTGCTGCGATCTGCGGCAGGCTGATGCATGTTGCCGCAATCTGCGGCAGGTTGTTGCATGTTGCCGCGATCTGCGGCAGGCTGCGGCAAGGCGAAGTCCGCCTGCGCACCCGCCGCACTCGGAGGAATCGGCGCAGAACCCGCCATATCATATGGATGGCTTTCCGCCCCTGCCCACGGCTCCTCGCCCGGGAACACCGCCACGCCGCCTTGCCGCCGCCCATCGGGAAAGACTATCGCTCCGGCCCGCGGCTGCTCGTCAAAAGGACCTCTCACGCCTTCGGCCGCCCCATCCCGCGGCTGCGCATCGAAAGAGGCTGTCCTGCCTCCGGCCCCACCGCCCGGCAAGGCCACCTGCGCATTCCCCGCATTGTCGGGAAGCATCTCCGCCACCCGCGCCGTCCCGCCGCCCGGCAAAGCATGTGCTGCCGCCTCTGTCCCCGCATTCCCCGCTGCCGGAACAAAGGTCTGTTGAACTGTGACAGCGTTCGGCGGCATCGCCGCACCCGCCGCCTGCCCTGCATCTGCGGTTTGCATCGGCGAAACATGCGCTGCGCCGCCGCCCGGCAACATCGCCTGTGCGTTCCCCGCATTGTCGGGAAGCGCCTCCGCCGCGTGATACGCCAGCGAGATGCCCCGGCTCGCCTCGGCCGCGTCCGGCGGCGCGGGGTATTTGCTGCGCTGCGTGCGGATGCGCTGATGCTCACCCCAGCCGCGCATCTGAAGGTATTCCTTGCCCGCCACCGCATAGCGCGAGACGAGCCCCTCACGCTCCAGCGCCGCGATGGCAGCACGCATCTGCTCTGCGCCAACATCCCGCCGCGTGACGAACAGGCGCGAACACAGCACATTGGCCCGCCCGTCCATCCGGCCGAAGTCGTCGCAATTGACGATGAGCCGCGCCAGCACCGTTTCCTCAAACGGCGTCAGGCGGTCGATCTTCTCGCTCGCACACCAGCTTTCCCGTATCAGTCGATCCGGCATTCCTCTTCCTCCCCTTCCCCAGGCTGCACGCAGCGCATGCAGCCATTGCATTCCCGATTGCCAAACAGGCAGCTCATCGCCATGGCCCGTCCTCCTTTGGTGCCTTCATTCTACCAATCCGCGCGGGCGATGACCATTATTTTTCCCTAACACTTGCGGGAAGTGTAACGGTTTGTTTACCCCGCTGTCTTTGCAAACGCGGGCAAAACGCGATATAATGAGAAAAATTCCCGCAGCAAAAAAGCGTCCCCCGGAGGACGCCTGTTTTGCCTTTGGAAAGGAGCGTTTCATGTTTCCTGCTTCCCGCGCGCGCCGCCGGGCCGCGATGCTGCTCGCCGCCCTGTGCCTGGCCGCGATGTTTGCCGCCTGCGGGCGGATCGACACCCATTCCACCCTGCCCTCCTCGCTCTTGCCGGAGGCCGCGCACAGCCGCGCCTACTATGCCAACATTCTGGGGAGCGGCAAGGACAAGTGGGACATCCTCGTCTACCTGAACGCCGCAGGGGCGGAGGACGCCGCGCTCGCCTCCAAGACGCTTGCCGAGCTCTTGTCCTTCGAGGCGGACGACCGGCTGACCGTCACGGTGGAGGTGTTCGGGGCGGAGGACTGGCAGGGCGACTTCGTCTCGTCGCTGTCCGACCGCATCCGCATTTCGGAAAACGGCGTGCAGACGGCGGCCTACACGGGCGCTGCCGACCGGGGGAGCGCCGCGCACCTCTCCGCCTTCGTGACCGACGCGCTTTCGGGCAGCACGGCCAACCGCCGCGCCCTGTTTTTGTGGGGGGACAACCCGCTTTCCGCGGCAGAGCTTGCGGAGGCGCTCGGGGAGGCAAAGCTCGACCTGTTGGCGCTCAACACGCAGCCCGCCCACGCCTTTGAGGACGCCTATGTCCTGCGCGACGCGGCCGACTACCTGATCGCCGCCGCGGGCGAGACCGCCGTACCCTGGGACTATGCGGGGCTACTCGCCTTTTTGCAGCAGAACCCCTCCGCCCTCGTGCGCGACCTCGCGCGGCAGGTGCAGGAGGGCATGGCCGCCCACCCGGTCTTCGCCGCCATGGGGCGGGAGGCGGACATCTTCTGCGCCGACCTCACGCGCATGGAGGCCGTCGCGGGGGAGCTTGCCGGGCTGTTTTCCGAATCCGCCGCCGGGGTGCGGGAGGGCAAGTTCCTGGGCATCGCCCAGGCCCGCGCCGCCGCCAGCCTCTCCCGGACGCGCGTCAGCCTGCGCGCCTTTGCGGGGGCGAACGCCTGCGCGCATTCCGCGCCGCTCGTCGAGGCGCTGGACGCCTGTCTCGCCTATACCTCCCGCGAGGGCTTGTCCTTTAGCCTCTACCTCCCCGAGGGCGTGGGGGCGGACCCGGACTTTGCCGCCGCGCTGTCGCGCTATGCCGCCGCAGGGCTGTCCTACACCGAGTTTTTGCCGGCCTACCTGACCGCGGCCGCCGTGCAGGCGGGGGTGGACGCCGGGGCGGAGTCCTGGTACCTGCCCGAGGTCGCCCAGGTCTATCCGACCGCCGATGCGAAATACCCCGCGGAGGAGGTGCCGCTTGCGCTCTCGGCCGGGCAGTTCGTGCTCTCGCTTTCCGAGGCGGAGGCGCACACCGTCGCCCGGGCGCAGCTCTATGCCTTTGCGGACACGGGGGAACACTACCTGCTGCTCGGCGAATCGCCGGTCACGCAGCGGGACGCGGAGGGCCGCCTGTGGGCGATGGCCGGGCAGGACGAATGGCTGTGCATCAACGCGCAGCCCGTCTGCCGCTTCGCCTATGTGGGCGCGGACGGGGCGGAGCGCTTCCTCGTCCCCTGCCGCCGGAACGGGGCGGAGGCGCAGCTGCTCGTGAGCGGGGAGGAGGCCGCCTGGGCGATCACGGCGGCCGGGCCCTTTTCCGACGCGCAGGCCATCGCGCCGGGCGACCTGTTGGAATTCCTCTACCCGCGCTATGCGTATGACGGCACGCCGCTCGAGACCGCGGCCTATGGCTACAAGGTCGCCGTGTCCGCCGCCTTGCAGGTCTCTGCCGGGCAGGTGGACATCGGCGATGTGTTCCTCTGCTGCACGCTCACCGACCTCACGGGGCGGCAGGTCACGGGCGCGCGCGTCAACCTGCGCAACGCGATCATGGAGGGGTGAGGAGGCGGAAGCCTCTCAGTCCGCCTCGAACAGCAGCTCCGCCTCGCAGGTGAGGCCCATCGGCAGCGCATACACGCCTACGGCGCTGCGCGCGGGCAGCCCGGCTTCTTCCCCGAACAATTGCAAAAACAGCTCGGACGCGCCGTTTAGGACATCCGGCTGATACGCGAATTCGGCGGAGCAGTTCACAAACCCCGTGAGCTTCACAAGCCGCCGCACGCGGTTCAGGTCGTGGAGCGCCGCCTGCATGTTCGAAAGCAGGTTGAGCGCGCACAGCCGCGCGGCGTGCCGGGCCTCGCCCAACGTGCGGTCGACGCCCACCTTGCCGCAGACCGCCTCCGCCCCGGCGATGCTCCCGCAGCCGGAACAGTACCACAAATTCCCGCCGAAGGGCTGCACCGGCCGGTATAGGCCGATTTTTTCCTGCACGGGCGGCAGGGTGACGCCCAGCGCCCGCATCCGTTCGTAAATATCCTGTTTTTGCATAAGCTTCCCTCTCTTTTCTGCCAAGTTCGCGGCCAGGGCCCGCCGCTTTCCTCCATTGTAGAGCACGGCCGCCGCAAAGGCAAGCGCGCCCTGCGGCAGAAACGCCACATAAAAAACGGACGCCCGCAAGCGTCCGTTTTATGTTGTCTGCCAATCTTCTTACTTGTTCGCCTGTTCGCGGCCGCGTCTCGCCGCCTCCTCGCGCTGCCGGCAGGTTTCCGCCCAGCTCGGCATTTTCGAGAGAATGTCCGCAAGCTCCTGCATGTGCGAGGGGATGTCGATCTTCTGCGGGCACATCTCCACGCACGCGCCGCACCCGAGGCAGGCCGTCGGCTGCTTGTCCGCCGGGAGGCTCTCCATGCGCATGCCGATGCCCATCTGCGCGCCGAACCGCGCCTCGTTTAGGCTGTTCATCATCATCGGGATGTCCAGCTCCATCGGGCAGCTGTCGCAGCAATAGCGGCAGCCCGTGCAGGGCACGCTGTTCTTCATCCCTTCACCGATGTCCAACAGCAGCGCATTCTCTGCAGCCGAAAGCGGCTGCACCGCGGCAAAGGTCTCCACATTCTGCTGCATCTGGGTGAAATTGCTCATGCCGCTTAAAATGACCTTGACGCCTGGGACGCCCGCGATCCAGCGGAACGCCCACTCGGCCGCCGTCCAGTCCGGGTGCACGGATCGGAGCTTTTCCGTGTCCGCCGGGGACAGCGCCGCGAGCCGCCCGCCGCGCAGCGGCTCCATGACCCAGATCGGGATGTTGTGCGCGTTCAAAAGGTCGCATTTCTCCTTCGCGTCCTGCAAGGTCCAGTCCATGTAGTTGAGCTGGATCTGGCAGAACTCCATGTCCTTACCGTACTTTTCCAAGAACCGGCGCAGGTTGTCCGGCTGCCCGTGGCTGGAAAAGCCGAGGTGCCGGATGCGGCCCCGGCGCTTCTGCTCCAGGAAGTAGTCCACGATGCCCCACCGCGGGTCGAGGTAGGTGTCGATGGACATCTCGCACACATTGTGCAGCAGGTAGAAGTCGAAATATTCCACGCCGCATTTTTGCAGCTGCTCCTCGAAAATCGCCGCCGGGTCATAGCGCTCGCTCAACTGATGCCCCGGGTATTTCGTCGCGAGCAGGAAGCTCTCCCGCGGGTATTTTTCGAGCACGCGCCCCATCACCCGTTCGGATTCGCCGCCGTGGTAGGGGTATGCCGTGTCAAAGTAATTCACGCCATGCGACAGGGCGTATTCCGTCATCTCCGCCACCTGCGCCTCGATGATCTTGCCCGCTTCGTCCACCGGCAGGCGCATCGTGCCAAAGCCCAGCATGGACAGCTTTTCGCCGCAAGCCTCTGTATAGATCATGGTGTTTCCCTCTCTTCGTCCCTTACTGTCTTGTAAAGTTGGTGACCTTCTTCACATCCGCCGGGTGGTCAATGCCGTTTTGCCGCCCAAGCTCGATGCATTTCAGCATCCAGGCCATGTTCTTGCCGATGTTTTTCATCGTCTGCACGCCTTCCTCGTCCTCCGCGACCTCTTCCGCCTTCGCGCCGAACACATGGTTCCAGTAGTTCGCCGTCACGATGGGCATGGAAGTGATGGAAAAGTGCTTGTTCACGACATCCATGGAGGTCACCTGCCCATTGCGCCGCGCGCTTAAGATCGCGGCCGCCGGTTTGAACTTGAAATTGCGCCCATAGGCAAAAAAGGCGCGATCCATGACGGACAACAACCGCCCCGTCGGGTGCGCATAGTACACGGGAGAGCCGAACACGAACCCGTCGAATTCCGCCGCGCGTTCCCCAATCTCTGCCGCGATGTCCGGAAAGACGCACTTGCCCGTCTTGCCGCACTGCCGGCAGTCGATGCAGTCCGCGACCGGCCCCTTGCCGAGCCAGATGATCTCGGTCTCAATGCCCTCTTCCCGCAGGCTGTCCGCGACGATGCCGAGCGCCGTCGCCGTGCATCCGTCCTGCTTGGGGCTGCTGTTCACAAGCATTACTTTCATGGTTTTCTCCTCCTCTATTCCGTGTGCCGCGCGCCAAGGGTGGGGCAGCGCAAAGGCGCATCCGCTTCGCCCGCCCCGTGGGAGGTCTCGCTTCTCCCGGGGGCGGAATGCCCGCCGCCGCGTTCGCCTGTATCGGCTCGTACAAAACGCCGCCTTTTGCCCGCCGCGGCCGGGGCGTCTCGCTGCCCCTGCCGTCCGGCACACTGTTTCAGCTTTATTGTACTACCTAGACCGCACTTTAGGTCAAGGGCTTTTTCGGGGGCAACAAAGGCAGAGCACGCGCCCTGCCTTTGCACTTTGTTCCTATTTTCTGTCGGCCTCCCTGCGCACTCTGCATATCTTGCCGCCGCCTGCCGCATTGTCCGGCGAAGCGCCCCGCGCCCTGCGCATAGGCCGCGGGGAGCTTGGGATAAACCTTTCCCAGCAGCAGGCTTCGCCGCCCCGCCTGTCAACCGTTCGGGCATAAAACCCCACACAAAAACCGGCGAAGCCGCCTCCGCCGGTTCTTTTCGTTCTTTTTCCCCTCACACCCGCGTGGGGTCGCAGGTGAGGTCGCAGCCCAGCTTCTGGAAGGTGCGCTGATCCGCCGCCGAGAGCAGCACGCTCGAGTGCACCTGGCACCCGCGCAGCGCGGGCAGCTGATGCAGCGCGCGCGCCGAAAGGTCGTTGCCCGCCGCCGTCGCCGACAGCGCGATCAGCACCTCGTCCGTGTGCAGGCGCGGGTTCCGACTGCCGAGAAACTTCGTCTTGAGCTCCTGGATCGGCGCGATCGCCTCGGGCGAGAGGATCTTCCGTTCGTGCGGGATGCCCGCCAGCACCTTGATCGCGTTCACAAGCGCCGCAGAGCTCGCGCCCAAAAGGTCGGTCGTCTTGCCCGTGATGATGCGCCCGTCGTTTAGCTCGATCGCCACCGCGGGCGCGAGCGTCTCTTCCGCGCGCTGCCGCGCCGGGGGAACGGCCGGCCTGTCCTCCGGCGTCAAGCCCTCCTGGCTTAAAAGGAGCAAGATCTTCTGCACCTCGCCCGGCTCGCGCCGCCCCTCGGCCACGCCCGCCACCGCCTGGAAATACCGGCGGATGATCTCCTGATCCGAGGCTTCGCGGCAGGCCGCGTCGTCAAAGATGCAGTTGCCCGCCATGTTGACGCCCATGTCCGTGGGCGAGGCATACGGGCTGCTGCCATAGATGCGCAGGAAGATCGCGTGCAGCACCGGGAAGATCTCCACATCGCGGTTATAGTTGACGGTCGTCACGCCATACGCCTTCCAGTGGTAGGGATCGATCATGTTCACATCGTTTAAGTCGGCGGTCGCCGCCTCATAGGCGAGGTTGACCGGGTGGTCGAGCGGCAGGTTCCAGATCGGGAAGGTCTCGTACTTCGCATACCCCGCGCGCACGCCGCGCCGCAGCTCGTGGTACAGCTGCGACAGGCAGGTCGCCATCTTGCCGCTGCCCGGGCCGGGGGCGGTCACGACGACGAGCTGCCGCGTCGTTTCAATATAGTCGTTCTTGCCGTACCCCTCCTCGCTCACGATGCGCGCGACATTGGCTGGGTATTCGGGGATAGTGTAGTGGTGATACACCGCGACGCCAAGCTCCTTTAAGCGCGCTTCAAAGAGCACGGCGCTTCGCTGTGCGGCATACCGCGTGAGCACGACGCTGCCGACATACAGCCCCCGTCCGCGGAATTCCCCGATGAGGCGGATGACCTCGTTGTCATAGGTGAGCCCCAGGTCGGCGCGCACCTTGTTCTTTTCGATGTCCTCGGCGTTGACGGCGATGACGATCTCCGCCTCGTCCGCGAGCTGCGCCAGCATCTGCAATTTGCTGTCCGCCGCAAACCCGGGGAGCACCCGCGCCGCGTGATAGTCGTCGAACAGCTTGCCGCCGAATTCCAGATAGAGCTTGTTATCGAACTGCGCAATGCGGTCGCGGATGTGCGCGGACTGCATCGCGAGGTATTTTTCGTTGTCAAAACCGATCCTTGCCATACTTCCCCCGTCAAAAAAATCACTTTCTCTAGTGTAGCATTTTTCGCGCCGATTCTCAATTTTTTCTGCGCATTTTTTGCGGGAGGCGTTCTTGCCGCCTACCCGCGGGCAAGGCCTACCGCGTGTTCGAGAGGATAGCCCCCGGCCAGATGACGCGCCGCGTGCCCTCCGCCCGGGCCTTTTGCCTTCGCCAAGGCAGGCGCTTTTCCGGAAAATTTTGCGGGAAGCCGCGACGGACGCCCACCCGCGCGCAGAAAGGTCTTGTACTGCGCCGGGATGATTGCCTGATAGCGCCTCCCCCTGTCCCCTCCGGCATCCATGCCACCAAAAAAGCACGGAAAATGCTTCCGTGCTTTCTTCATTATATGGGTATTGCTTTTTCTTTGCGCTTTCCTTGCGGGGCATGTACCCAACCCCCGCGTCCGGCAAGGCTGGTCACCCGGCTTTTTCCGCCCCGGCGTCAGCCCTTTGCGGCCTGCACCTGCTTCTTCTCGTGCGACTTAATATACTTCGTCCACTTGATGTACCCATAGGTCGTGTTCGTGAAATACCCGGCCTTCAGGATGAGCAGAATCCACTGCCCCGCCATGATGTTCAAAATCGTCTCGAGCAGGGTGCTAATGTACCACGCAATCCACTGCTCGCGGTAGCGGAACAGGATGAACAGCCCGTTCGCGATGCCCACCGCGCTGCAGCACGCGTCGAGGTAGCAGGACACGACCTCCAGCGTCGGGTTGCCCGAGAAAATGCCGTTATACTCGATGAGCGTCAGCAGATACCCGATGCCCACCGTCCAGACGGCGATCCCGGTCAGGATGAGCACCTCCTGCCACCCCGTGAGGCGGCGCACCTCGGTGAGCTCCTCCTGCTCGGCGTCCTTGTGCTTGTTCCACTGGATAAAGCTAATGATGTCGATCGGGATCCAGAAGAACAGCGTCGAGGCCATCGTCGCAAAGCGGTAGGACAGCACGAGGCAGATCGCGATCTCGGTAAGCTCCACCACGAGCGAGACCAGGAAGTTGTACTTGCTCTGCTTGGAGATCAACAGCTCGCAGGCGACATTGCTGAAAATGTCGACTAGGTACAGCGCCATGATGACGCCGCCGTTGACGCCCTGCGTCTCTTCCTCGGGGAAGAGAAACGCGAACAAAATGGACAGACCTACAATGCTGAAAAACCAGATTTTTTCGTAGGTCGTGAAGTAATTCCAGAGCTTTTTTGCACGCTCCTTAAAAGTCATAGAAAAACCCTCTTTCTAAAAAAATGATTTCTTTCGAAATTTTTCACCAAATTTTCCCCGCCGGCCAACAGCTGTGTCCTTCGGGCATAGGGGCGGCCAAGGAAGCTGCCCTGCGCGGCATCTCGCCACACTGCTAGGCCAATTCCGGCTCTTTGCATGCGCCCCTCTTCCGCCTGTTTTCCGCCGCAAAAAAGAGACGCCATCGGCCTCTCTTTTGGGAATAAACTGAGTATATCGGATTTTTTCCCGCTTGGCAAGTCTTTCCTTTGCTGTGCGCCACCCCGGCTTGCCCGTCGGGGAATTTTCTGCCGTCCGCGTGGGCGCAAGGGCGCGCCGCCCCGCCCAGACGCGCCTTACTCCCCCGCGGTTTCCGCCAGCAGGTCGAGCATTTCCCCCGCGAGGTAGAGCGACCCGGCGCACACGATCATCGCGCCCGTTTTCCCGGCATACGCCGCCGCGCGGGCATACGCGTCCGCCGCGTCGCGGCAGACCTCCACCGGCGCCGCGCCCCGGAAAACCTCCGCCAGCTCCGCCGCCGGGCGGCACCGGTCATAGGCCATCTGCGCCGCATACACGCGTTCGAACTGGTCTGCCGCCATTTTATGGAAATAGGACACATCCTTTTCCCGCATGGCCGCCGCGACGAGCACCTTGCGCCGCCCGGCGTAGCGCGTGCGCAGCGTGTCGTGCAAAAACCGGAGCGAGTCTTCGTTGTGCGCGCCGTCCACGAGCACATCCGCCTCCGCCACATACTGCTGCCGCGCGGGCAGCACCGTCCGCCCAAGCCCCGCGCGCATGGCCTCCGGCGAGACGAAGATTCCCGCCTCCCGGAGGCATTCCGTCGCGCGCACCGCCGCCGCCGCGTTCACATACTGCATGCTCGCCGGGTTCTGAATGCGCAAATTGTCGATGCCGTCCACCGAAAAGCTCCCGTCCGGGTGCACGCAGAAGTCTTTTTCCCGCACGGTCGAGAGCCGCGCATGCCGCAAAAAGCAGGTCGCCTCCACAATGTGCCGCACGCGGTCGTCCTGCGGCGCAGAGATCACGCGCCCGCCCGGACGGATGGCCGCCGCCTTTTCGAGGGCGATCTTCTGGATCGTGTCGCCCAAAATCTCCATATGGTCCATGCCGATGCGCGTCAGGACGAGCGCCGCCACCGGCAGCCGCGTCGCCGGATCATGCCGCCCGCCGAGCCCGGTCTCCATCACGGCGACCTCCACGCCCTGCTCCGCAAAATAGGCCATCGCGACCTGGAAGAATCTGCGGAAATACCCGGTCTCCGTCGTCGTTTGCATGAGCCGCGCGAGGTCGGCGGAGGGGATGTCCGCCCCGTCGATGCTCACGCGCTCGTTTTCCCGCCGGATGTGTGGGGAAACAAACAGCCCCGTTTTATACCCCGCCGCCGAGATCATGTTGGCAAGGTAGGTCGAGGTCGACCCCTTGCCCTTGGTGCCTGCGATCTGAATGAACTTCATGCCTGCGCCTTCAACGCCTCCATGGACGCGAGCCGCTCGCGCGTCGCCTGCAGCATGCCGCGGTATTTTTCCAGCTTTTCGCGTTCCTCCGCCACGACGCGCTCCGGCGCCTTCGCGGTAAAGCGCTCGTTAGCGAGCTTGCCCTCCGCGCGCTTCACCTCGTTTTCGAGGTTCACAAGCTCCTTTTGAAGCCGCGCCAGCTCCTTGTCCAGGTCGATGAGCTCGCCCAGGGGCAGGTACACCTTGCCCGCCGCCGTGATGGCCGCCGCGCACCCCGC
The DNA here is from genome assembly GCA_934555865.1 of uncultured Christensenellaceae bacterium. Classification (GTDB taxonomy): domain Bacteria; phylum Bacillota; class Clostridia; order Christensenellales; family Christensenellaceae; genus QANA01. Next base: position 41,390 of record CAKTFI010000003.1, read on the forward strand.
CGGTTCCGCAAAGTCCGCCGGACAGAACACCGCTTCGCTCGCCATCGCGAGGCGGCAGATATACCCGCCCGCCTTTTCCAGCTCCGCCGCGCGGTCGGTCGCGATGAAGAGCTTCGCCTTGCGGCTCGGCGGGACATTCATCTGCGCGCGCACATTGCGCACGCTGCGCGTGATCTCCATCACGGCCTCCATCGCCGCCGCCTCCGCCGGGAACGCCGGGATGGCCGCCGCCACCGGCCACGGCGCGATCATGATGCTCTCGCCCGCGTGCAGCAGCTCCACATAGATTTCCTCCGTCAAAAACGGCATGAGCGGGTGCAGCAGCTTGAGCGCGTTTTTAAGCACATAGGACAGCACGCTCGCCGCCGTGTCCGCCGCCGCCGCGTCCTCGCCGTACAGCCGCGCCTTGCACATCTCGATGTACCAGTCGCAGAATTCGCTCCAGATGAAGTCATATACCTTGCCGCTCGCGAGGCCGAGTTCAAACTTTTCCAGGTTGTCCGTCACCGCCGCCGTCACTTCGTGTAGGCGCGTCAGGATCCACTTGTCCGCGATGTCGAGGTCGAGGGCAGCCAGGTCGTCCGAGATCGTCCGCCCCTCGAGGTTCATGGCCACAAAGCGCGATGCGTTCCAGATCTTGTTTGCAAAGTTGCTGGCCGCGCGCACCTTGGAGTCATAGAACCGCATGTCGTTGCCGGGGCTCGTGCCCGCGGCGAGCGAGAAGCGCAGCGCGTCCGCACCGTACTGCTCGATGACCTTTAAGGGGTCGATGCCGTTTCCAAGCGACTTGCTCATCTTGCGGCCCTGGTCATCGCGCACGATGCCGTGGATGTTCACATACTTAAACGGGATCTCGCCCATCGCCTCCAGCCCGAACACGATCATGCGCGCCACCCAGAAGAAGATGATGTCATAGCCCGTCACGAGCACATCCGTGGGGTAGAAATATTGGAGCTCCGCCGTCTGCTCCGGCCAACCCAGCGTGGAGAACGGCCACAGCCCGGAGGAGAACCAGGTGTCCAGCACATCCTCGTCCTGCCGCATGGGCGCGCCGCACTTCGGGCAGGTCGCGACCTCCTCCTCGGCCACGATGACCTCGCCGCATGCGTCGCAGTAATACGCCGGGATGCGGTGCCCCCACCAGAGCTGCCGGGAAATGCACCAGTCGTGGATGTTCTCCATCCAGTTGAAATAGGTCTTGGCATACCGCTCGGGCACGAACTGGATGCGCCCGTCGCGCACCGCCTCGATGGCGGGCTTGGCAAGCGGCTTCATGGACACGAACCACTGCGCCGAGATCATCGGCTCGATCGTCGTGCCGCAACGATAGCACTTGCCCACATTGTGGCTGTAGTCCTCGATGCTCACGAGGTTGCCGAGTTCTTTTAGTTCCTCCACGATCGCCTCGCGCGCGGCAAAGCGGTCCATCCCGGCGTATTTGCCGCCGTTTTCGTTGACCTTGCCCTCGTCGTCCAGCACGCGGATCTTTTCCAAATTGTGGCGCTCCGCCACCTCAAAGTCGTTCGGGTCGTGCGCCGGGGTCATCTTGACCGCGCCCGTGCCGAATTCCATGTCCACATAGTCGTCCGCCACGACGGGGATGGGCCGGTTCACGATGGGCAGGATGACATTCTTGCCCACAATGTCGCGGTACCGCTCGTCCGCCGGGTTGACGGCCACGCCCGTGTCGCCGAGCATGGTCTCCGGCCGCGTCGTCGCGACCGTGAGGCTGCCGCTGCCGTCCTCGAGGTCATAGCGGATGTTCCACAGGTGCGACGCCTGATCCTCGTATTCCACCTCGACATCCGAAAGCGTCGTCTTGCACTTGGGGCACCAGTTGATGATGCGGCTGCCCTTATAGATAAGCCCCTTGTTATACAGCTTGACGAACAGCGACTTCACGGCCTTGTTGCAGCCCTCGTCCATCGTGAAGCGCTCGCGGTCCCAATCGCAGGAGCAACCGAGCTTCTTCTGCTGCTGTACGATGCGCCCGCCGTACTGCTCCTTCCACGCCCATGCGCGCTCGAGGAAGCCCTCGCGGCCGACATCTTCTTTGGACAGGCCCTCCTCCTTCTTCATCTGCTCGACGATCTTGACCTCCGTCGCGATGGAGGCATGGTCCGTCCCCGGCATCCACAGCGTCTCAAAGCCCTGCATGCGCTTGAAACGGATGATGGCGTCCTGGATCGTGCCGTCCAGCCCATGGCCCATGTGCAGCTGCCCCGTGATGTTGGGCGGCGGCATGACGATGCTAAACGGCTTCTTGTCCGGGTTGGGCTTCGCGTGGAAATACCCCTTCTCCATCCACCGCGCATAGATGCGGTCCTCCACCTCGGCCGGGTCGTAGGCCTTGCGGATCTCCTTTGTGTTTTCCTGTGCTTCGCTCATGGCTTTTCTCCTTTTGCGTCCACCGCGGGCAGGCGGCAGGTTTCCCCGCCCCGCGCGGCATTTTCTCGATTGAACCTTCTAAATACTCTAAAAAACAAAAAGACCCTCGCCCCCAAAAGGGCGAGAGCCTCGCGTTACCACCTTTTTTCCCCCGCACATCGCTATGCGGGGCTTCGCGTCCACCAACATGGACGAGCCGGATACCGGCGGCCACCCGCTGCGCCAAGGCGCAGAAGCTCCCAGGCGACTTCCCCGCTTCACCTGCCGCCGCCCTCTCAGCAAACCGGGCCGCTCTCTTGTGCCGTGCAGGCGGGTACTCCTCCTGTTCCTCGCTTGTCGATTCGTTTTTCCTTATGATAGCAGATTTCCCGCCGCGCGTAAAGCCCCTTTTCGCGCCGTCCGCCCGGCGTTTTTTCCGGTTTCGCCGCGCTCGGCCTTTCCCGCTCTTGCCGCGTCAGGGCTTTTCTTATCCATTTCTTGCCGCGTCAGGACTTCTTCGGGAACATCTTGTCCCAGCTCCGCCACGCATACTGCACCATGCTGGCCACGCTGCCCGCGAGCGCCACATAGACGAACACCCGGTAAAACGGGAGGTATTCGTGCAAAAAGCAGGTGCCGATCGCCGTGTTGAACACAAACGCCGCGATCTTGCCAAAGCGGTTGGAGGGCAGCACCACGCGGCTGTTCTTGGCCGTCAAGAGCCCGCCCAGCAGCATCAAGAGCTCCTTTACAAAGATCACGACCGTCACGCCGAGCGGCAGCACGCCCTTCACCGTGAACGCGACGATGACCCACACCGCCATCATCTTGTCCGCCAAGGGATCGAGGAAGATGCCAAGCTGCGTGATGAGCTGATACCGCCGGGCGATGTATCCGTCCAATAGGTCGGTGAGGCAGGCCGCAAGAAAGCAGACAAACGCCCAAAGCGTCCTGTCCGAGAGCAGCAGCCAGACGACGACCGGCACCAGCAGCAGACGGACAAGCGCGAGGATGTTCGGTAAATTTACAATCTTTTCCTTTTGCACCGTGCGATTCCTCCGCATTTTTCCAAATTCACATACATATTTTATTATACCGCCGAAAAGTCCGCTTTTCAAGCAATTTCTCGGCGGTGGCGGCGGCGCGTGCCCCGTCTTGGCCTCTCGCCGCCCTTCTTTCTCGTTTCCGCGCTGCTGCCCTTCCTCCTCGGTTGGCAAGGTCGTTTCCATCCCTTCTTCCCGGGGGCAGGCTCCGTTACGCCCCTATCGTCCGGTTTCCCTCGCATTTGCCGTCTCTTGTTCTGTCCCGCGCGCACCTTCTGCCCTTCCCGGGGGTAGGCGCACGCGGCGTTTTGTTGTATAATGGCCTTACTAAGGAAAGGAGCGTTTATTGCATGCAATCCTATACCCTCGGCATCGACATCGGCGGCACCAAGATCGCACTCGGCGTACTCTCGAGTGAATTTCACCTGCTCGCCCGCCGCGAATTCCCCTATGACCCCGCGCGCACGGCGGAGGAGACCTTTGCCCGCCTTGCGGCGCAGATCCGGGACTGCCTCTCGGACGCGGGCGCGGAGGCCGCGGCGGTCACACATGTGGGCGTCGGGCTGCCCGGCGTGCTCTCGCCCGACCGGCGGTCGCTCAAGTTCGCGCCCAACGCCGCGCTGTTCAACGCCTTCCCGCTCTATGACGCGCTGCAATCGCTGTTCCCGGGCGCGGCGCTGCGCATGGAAAACGACGCCAACGCCGCCTGCCTCGCGGAAAGCCGCCTGGGCGCGGGACAGGGCTTTTCGAACATGCTCTACGCGACCATCTCCACCGGCATCGGCTGCGGGCTCATTCTGGACGGCAAGCTGTACCGCGGGAGCCGCCTTTCCGCGGGCGAGATCGGGCACATGCGCATCTACCCCGGCGGCGAGGCCTGCGGCTGCGGCGGGCGCGGCTGTGCGGAGGCCTATGCCGGCGGCGCGAACTACCCCCGGCGCATCCGCCGGCGCATCGATGCGGGCGAGCAGACTGCGATGGCCGCGCTGGCGGCGGAACATGGCGGCGCGATCGACGGGCGCGTGCTCTCCGCCGCGCTCGGGCTGGACGACCCGATGGCGCGGGAGGTATTCGGCGAAATCTGCGCCGCGCTCGGGCTACTGTTCTATAACATCAACAAGCTGCTCGACCTGGACGCCTTCGTGCTGGGCGGCGGGCTCACCAACCTCGGCGAACCGCTGTTCGACGGCGTCCGGCGGGAATACGCCGCGCTGTGCACGCCGATGGACGACCCGGCGGACGGCCGCTTTTTGCCCGCGCACTTCTCCTCGGCCGAGATCGGCATCTTCGGCGCGGCCATGGCGGCGCATCAGGCATAACCCCCGTGTCGGACGACCCCGGGCAACCGCGCATTCCCTCCACTCGGCAAGGCGCGCGCTTCTGACGGCGCGTCCCCTGGCGCGGCGGGCGGGCGGCACCCGACCTGGCATCAGAGCCCGCGCAAATGCCTGGCTTAGCGGCTTAATCGGAATTCCCGCCCCCGTGAGTGGCCTCCCAAAGGCCATTTCCCGGGCAGCGCCCAAGCCCGGCGGATGGCCGGTTTCTGCTCCGGGCGATTTCGCGTTCGGCAATGCTTCGCCGCCTTGCCCGCCCGGCATTTTTGCGGGCGGCGGGCACCGGCGGCGGCATCCGACGCAAAGTCGGGCGGCACATCCGGCATAAAACCGGGCGCGCAAGAACCGTTTATCCCGGCCGGATGGCCTCAATCCATTTCTCGTTTTCTTCGGAAGCGCACCTCCGTTTCCGCAAATATATCTTCAATAAAAACCTCGACACAGAAAGGAACTCCCTTTATATGGATACCAATTCGATCGTTTCCACGAACTACGCCGCCTGGCGGCAGGCGCTCCCCGCGCTTGCGGACGAGCTTTCCCTTCTCGCGGAGGACCCGGCGCTGCTGTCGGACAGCTTCTACCGCTTTTTGGAATTCGGCACCGCCGGCATGCGCGGCGTGCTGGGGCTCGGCACCAACCGCATGAACCTCTACACCGTGCGCCGGGCGACGGCGGGGCTGGCCCGCTATCTCCAAAAGACGGGGCAGGCGGGCGGCTGCGTCGCCATCGCCTATGATTCCCGGCAAAACAGCGAGCTGTTTGCGCGCGACACCGCGTGCCTGCTCGCGGCGTTCGGCATCCAGTCGCTTCTATACTCCACGCTGCACAGCGTGCCGCAGCTGTCCTACACCATCCTGAAAAAAGGCTGCGTCGCCGGGGTGGTCATCACGGCCAGCCACAACCCGCCCGAATACAACGGGTACAAGCTCTACGGCGCAGACGGCGGGCAGATGGCCGAACAGCCCGCCCGCGAAGTCACCGCCTACATCGAGGCGGCGGACGACTACCTCACCCTCTCGCCCATGGCAGAGGAAGAGGCGGTACAAAAGGGCCTGCTCACCTATCTGGGCGCGGAGATGGACGCGGCGTACTATGCCGATGTGCTCTCGCTCGTCCGGGAACACGACGCCATCCGCGACTATGCCCCCGCCTTCCGCGCGGTATACACGCCCCTGTTCGGCACGGGCCGCGCGCCGGTCACGCACATGCTGTCCGCGCTCGGCATCCAGTATTCGCTCGTCGCGGCGCAGGCGGAACCGAACGGACATTTCCCGGGACTTTCCGCCCCCAACCCCGAAAACCCCGAGGCGTTCTCCCTCGCGATCCGGCAGGCCGACGCCGAGGGCGCGAACCTCATCCTCGCGACCGACCCGGACTGCGACCGGTTGGGCGTCGCCGTGCGAAACGCCGCGGGTGATTGGCAGATCCTGACAGGCAACGAGATTGGCTGCCTGCTTTTGGAACACCTCGCGTCCACCCGTCCGCTCTTTTCGGACAGCTTCGCCGTCAAGTCCATCGTGTCCTCGCTGCTCGCCGACCGCATCGCCGCCGCGCATGGCGTGCAGATGCGGCAGGTGCTGACCGGCTTCAAATACATTGCGCAGCAGATCGCGCAGTCGGCCTCGTCCGGCGAGGGGCACTTCCTGTTCGGCTTCGAGGAAAGCTACGGGTTTTTGGGCGGCACCTTCGTGCGCGACAAGGACGCCGCCATGGCGACCGTGCTGCTCGCCGAGGCGGCCTGCTGTTATGCGCGCCGGGGCATGAGCCTGTTCGACGCGCTCACGGAATTGTATAAGAAGTATGGCTATGTGCGCGAGGAGGTGCTGTCCCTGACGCGCGGCGGGCAGGAGGGCATGACACAGATCGCGCGCGCTGTCGCGTCGCTGCGCGAGCGGCCCATCCGCGAACTCGCGGGGCATGTGTTCGCCGTCGCTGCGGACTATGAAGCGGGCGTCTCGACCCACCTCGCGACGGGGCTCACCTCGCCCATCCGCCTGCCGCGGTCGAATGTGCTGTCCTATTCCTTCCCGGGCGGGCGGCTGGTCATCCGGCCGTCGGGCACCGAGCCCAAGCTCAAGGCATACCTCGCCGTCGAGGGCAAGGACGCGGCCGACGCCCAGGCGCAGGCCGCCGCGCTTCGCGCCGCGGTGGAGGAACTGCTCACCGCCCGCATGCAGGGCTAAAAAGCTCTCGCCGCGCAGGAAGCGGCTCTTGGCGGCTTTCCTGCATACGGGAGTGAATTTTTCCCGGGCAAAAGCCTTCTTCCTCTGCCCCGCCTTCCCTCCCGCATGCAGGGCTGAGCGGCCGATCTTCCCGGGCAGCCACCCGGCAAACCGCCCGGCACAGACTTACCCCCCGGGCAGAGGTAAGCGGCTCTCCCACCCCCCTGCGCATCGCTCGCGTTTGGCGCGGCATTCCCTGCCCGCCGATGCCTAGAGCCTCCCGCTTTGGCGCAGCCTCTGCTCCCCGCCAATCGGCTCTTCCTGGGTGCGGCCAAGGGGCATGCTTCCCCCGGGGCGGCCGTTCCCGCGGGTGGGCATCTCCCGCTTGCGGGCAGCGCCCCTATAACCCGTTTTTGCATTTTTGAAACGGAAAATTTTCAAACCGGGCTTGACTTCCCTGCCCCGTTTGCGCTATGATAGCGTTGTATAAAGCATATATGGTATCATGGCGGGGAATTTGCTTGATATGCTTGCCTGCATCCCGCCGGAAGCCATAAATTCATAGAAAGAGGTATGCATATGGCAAACATCGATTTGACACAGTATGGGATTACCGGCACGACGGAGATCGTCTATAATCCCAGCTTCGAAACGCTTTTTGCGGAAGAGACCAAGCCGGGCCTCGAGGGCTTTGAAGTCGGACAGGAAACCGAGCTTGGCGCCGTCAATGTCATGACGGGCATCTACACCGGCCGTTCCCCCAAGGATAAATACATCGTCATGGATGACAATTCCCGCGACACCGTCTGGTGGACGACCAAGGAATATCCGAACGACAACCATCCGATGACGGAGGAAGCCTGGGCTGTCGTCAAGGGTCTCGCCAAGAAGGAGCTTTCGAACAAGCGTCTGTTCGTCGTCGATGCATTCTGCGGCGCGAACCCCAACACCCGCATGGCCATCCGCTTCATCGTCGAGGTCGCGTGGCAGGCGCACTTTGTCAAAAACATGTTCATCATCCCGACGGAAGAGGAACTCAAGGACTTTCAGCCGGACTTCGTGATCTACAACGCCTCCAAGGCCAAGGTAGAAAATTATAAGGAACTCGGCCTCAATTCCGAGACCTGCGTGGCGTTCAACATCACGAGCCGCGAACAGGTCATCCTCAACACCTGGTACGGCGGCGAGATGAAGAAGGGCATGTTCTCCATGATGAACTACTACCTGCCGCTCAAGGGCATCGCGTCCATGCACTGCTCCGCCAACACGGACATGGAGGGCAAGAACACCGCCATCTTCTTCGGCTTGTCCGGCACGGGCAAGACGACCCTGTCCACCGACCCGAAGCGCCTGCTCATCGGCGACGACGAGCACGGCTGGGACGACAATGGCATCTTCAACTTCGAAGGCGGCTGCTATGCCAAGGTCATCAACCTCGATAAGGAATCCGAACCGGATATCTACCGCGCGATCAAGCGCAACGCGCTGCTTGAAAATGTCACGGTCGACAAGGACGGCAAGATCGACTTCACGGACAAGAGCGTGACCGAAAACACCCGCGTGTCCTACCCGATCGACCACATCGAAAAGATCGTGCAGAAGGTCAACCACGCCTCCACCGGCCCGGCGGCACAGAATGTCATCTTCCTGTCGGCGGACGCGTTCGGCGTGCTCCCGCCTGTCTCCATCCTGACGCCGGAGCAGACGCAGTACTACTTCCTGTCCGGCTTCACGGCCAAGCTCGCGGGCACGGAGCGCGGCATCACCGAGCCGACGCCCACCTTCTCGGCCTGCTTTGGACAGGCGTTCCTCGAGCTGCATCCGACCAAGTATGCGGAAGAGCTCGTCAAGCGCATGCAGCAGAGTGGCGCGAAGGCGTACCTCGTCAACACCGGCTGGAACGGCACGGGCAAGCGCATCTCCATCAAGGACACGCGCGGCATCATCGATGCGATTTTGAATGGCGACATCAAGAACGCGCCCACCAAGAAGATCCCCTACTTCGACTTCGAAGTGCCGACCGAATTGCCCGGCGTCGATACGGCGATCCTCGACCCGCGCGACACCTATGCGGACGCGTCCGTCTGGGAAGAAAAGGCCAAGGACCTCGCAGCGCGCTTCCAGAAGAACTTCGTGAAGTACACCACGAACGAAGCCGGCAAGGCGCTCGTAGCCGCGGGCCCGCAGCTCTAAGCCGCAGCGCGCTTTTCAACCTACAACATATAAAAGACCCGACAGCCTCGCGCTGCCGGGTCTTTTTTTGCTTTTTTTTGTGTATTCTTTCGTTTCCGCTTCCGGGCTTTCTTCCAAACCTGTTCGGCCGCACTTTCTCGCGTTTCCGCTTGCCGCCGCCCACCTCGACCGCCCGGAACAGGCTTTGCACTGCGTAGGTATTCCCCTCCAGCCAACGGTGCTTCCCGCGCCGCACGCCTGCTTCCCGCTCGCTTCCTGTTTTCCCTCCTTCCGGGAATTTGGTGCCCAAGCTGCCCTCCGGCAAAACTTCCCCCGTCTTAGGGCGATGCATCCTCTTTGCCCTCTTTCCAGGAGGCGGCTTTCCTCCTCCCTCCGGCGCTCTGCTCGGTCGCACTTTCCGCCGCCCGGGGCGTGGCCCGCCTACCGCGCATTCCCCTAGCTATTTTCCTTCTTCATCGGCCCGCGCCAAAACACGCCGCGCAGCGCCTTCGCGTCGAAGGGAAAAAGCGGGTAGAGGTAGCTCCCGCCGGACACCGTCCGGTTGGTCGCGAGCAGCAGCACAAGCACGGCCTGCCCCGCCCAAAAGCCCCACGCGCCAAACACCGCCGTCAGCGCCAAAATGAGCAGCCGCGTGAGCTTGAACGCATAGGAAAGCTCATAGCTCGGCTGCGTGAAGTTGCCGATGGCCACCAGCCCCATGTACAGGATGACCTCCGGCACAAACCACCGCGCCTGCACCGCGAAGTCGCCCAAAATGAGCGCGCCGATCACGCTAAACGAATTGGACAGCGCCGAGGGCGTGTTGAGCGACGCGAGCTTTAGGGCGTCGATCGCCAATTCGAAGATGAACAATTGAAAGATCACGGGCACGGCCGTCGGCTGCTCCACCGCGATGAAGGAAAGCCACGCCGGCAGCCGCTCCGGCCGCTGGATGAGCAGGTACCACACCGGCGTCAGGTAGATCGTGAGCAAAAACACGATCATGCGCACCAGCCGCAGATACCCGCCCACCGCCGGCGGAAAGCAGAAGTCGTTGTTCTCCTGCATAAAGTCGAACAGGCTCACGGGCAGCAGCATGACCGAGGCGGAATTGTCGATCATGACGACCACCCGCCCCTCGGCGATGGCCGCCGCCGCGCTGTCCGGCCGCTCGGTATACCGCACCTTGGGGAATGGGTTGTACCACCCTTTTTTCACGAGCGCCTCGGTGAGGCTCTCCTGCCCCATCGTGAGCGCGTTCACATCCAGCCGGGCGATGCGCGCGCGCAGGCTTTTTACGAACTTCGCGTCCGCCTTGCCCGCGAGGTAGGCGATGGCCACATCCGTCTTGCTCCGCCGCCCAACCGAGACCGCCTCGATCGTGAGCTGCGTGTCGCGGATGCGCCGCCGGAGCAGCGCCACATTGAAGATGAGCGTCTCCACAAAGCCGTCGTGCGCGCCGCGCAGCACGCGTTCGTCGTCCGGCTCGCCCACGCTGCGCGCGGGGTAGGTCCGAGCGTCCACGACGAGCGCCTCGCGGTACGGCTCCAAAAACAACAGCGCCGCCCCGGACAGCAAATTTTTCGCCATGTCCGGCGGGGCGGTGCAGACCTCCGTTTCGGTATACGCGAGGTATTTTTCTGAAAACCGCGCGAGGCTGCCCACCGCCTGCATGTCCTCGGGCGCGATCTCCATCCAAAACTGCAAAAGCTTTTGCAAAATCTCGTCCTTGCACAGCCCGTCCACGACATACAGCCGCGCCCGGCGGCCGCCGATCTCCACCTTGCGGCAGAGGATGTCAAAGCTGTCCCGCACGCGCAGCAGCGCCTCCACCTGTTCCATATACTGCATCCAAGCATTCCGGTTCGTTTCCATAGGGAAAGTCTGCCCGCTTGCCCGGGAAAGTATGCCGCCCGCGGCGCGAATTTTGCTTGCCGCTTTTGATCGTTCCGATCGCTCCCTCGAAGAGGCGCTTTTTGTTGCGCGCCAACTGTGCGGCCATCCCGGCGCACGCTTTGTGCTATTCCGCCGCGGCCCACATCCACACAATCGGCCGCGTCCATGCAGCAGGCATGCTGCCGATCGCGCCCGGTTTTTAGGCACGCCGCCTCAGAACCACCAATCCGGCGTGAGCTCGCCCAGCGTCGCCACCCGGCCTGCCGCATAGTCCAGCATGACCTCGACGCCGCGGTATGTTTCCGGCATGAGCTGCGTCATGAATTCGCGGCACGCTCCACATGGCGGGAGCACCTTGCCCTCGGCGTCGATCGCGATCACCCGGCGGATGGTGTCCTCGCCCTCGGCGATCATGTGAAAGAGCGCGCTGCGTTCCGCGCAGATGCCGAGCGTGCACGCCGCGTCCACGCAGACCCCCGTATAGATCTTGCCCGAGACGGATTCCACCGCCGCGGCGACCTCGCCCGCCTCGATGATGCGGGACACCTTGCGCGGGTGAAGCACGCCCTTCGCCGCGTCATACAGTTTTTCCCAAATCGCTTCCATATTCTTTCCCTCTCTTCCGTTTTTTATTCTACATATACCCGCGAAAAGCCCCGGCCAAAACGCGCGGAAACCGCTTCCGCTGCCCGTCATAGCCGCCAATCCGGCGTGAGCTCGCCCAGCGTCGCCACCGCTGCCACTTCTCCGGAAAATTTGCTCTTTCCAAGAAGCGCCGTCCTGTCTCTTCTTTGCGATGCACTGCACGGAATTGCCCTCCGGCCATCGCCCCGGCAATTTCTGTCGCGCCTCTGCCTCCCGGCCAAAACGCGCTTTTTAATTTACCGCCTCCGCAGGCTATGGCAACCTCGCCGCATCTGTTTCAGCCGTTTTTCGTGCCGCATCCCGGGCATCCGCCCGCCTGTCCGCCGCCTGCACCCACCGGGCATCCGCCGCAGCCTTGGCATCCGCCTGCATCCGCCGCGCACCCGCCGCATCCCTGTCCCGCCGCGCCGCAGCCGCCGCACACCCCGGCCAGCCCCAGCCAGAACGCCAGCTCGCCAAACGCGGGCAGCCGCATGGACACGACCGCTTCGCCATCGACGACCGTGAGCGGCAGGGCATCCGCCCCGACCGCCGCTAAAAATTCCGCCGCCGCGGCCTCCGCAGGCAGCTCCCCCGGGGCGAGGGGCACGACCGCCGCCGCCACCTCTCGCGCCGCAAGCCGCGCGCGCAGGCTCAAAAGCGCCTGCGCCGCCTCGCCCTTTGGTGCCTCCTGTATATAGATTCGAACTCTGTCCATTCGTCCTTCCTTTCTTCCTCTATCATACCCGATTTCCCCCGCCGCCGCAAACCCCTCCGCCAAGGTTTTTTCCGGCGTTCCCGCCCCGCCGCGTCCCTTCGGCATCTTCGCCCCGCTCCCGTACAGTCTCCGGCCGATGTCGCATTTGCGTTTCGCCTACGCTTCTCTTACAATCGCCTGCCCGGCATGCTCCCCGGCCGCTGCACGCCTTTCTTCCTATCCGCCATATTTCCCCTGCCCAAGGACGCAAATTCTCCGCTCCGCCGGCCGTCGTATGGCATCGCTCCCGCCGGCCGCTGTGAGCTGTCACTCGCCTGCCCACCGCGCGCCCTCCCGCTTGGCCCCTTCTTTCCATGGTGTCTCGCCCCTCTTCCCGCTTTACATCCCGCCCCGCGGTTTGCTATACTGTTGCTTGGTATACAAGGGTATTTTGCCGGATCCCCGGCAGGAGGTTTTTCAATTTATGATTACAACACTCGACACACTGCGCGTCGGCCAGAGCGGGATCATCCGCGAGGTCGGCGGGGAGGGCGCTTTGCGCCGCCATCTGCTCGACATGGGGCTGACACCGGGCATCCGCATCTCCCTCATCAAGCTAGCGCCGCTCGGCGACCCGCTGAGTCTCACGCTGCGCGGATATGAACTCACGCTCCGGCGCGAGGACGCGCGCTCCATCACCGTAGAGACGGAGGTGGAGGCATGATCTTCGCACTCGCCGGCAACCAAAACTGTGGCAAGACCACGCTGTTTAACCAACTCACCGGCAGCAATCAGCATGTCGGCAACTTCCCGGGCGTGACCGTAGAGCGCAAGGAGGGCGTCATCCGCGGCCATGCGGACCTCACGGTCGTCGACCTGCCCGGCATCTACTCGCTGTCCCCCTACACGCCGGAGGAGATCGTCTCACGCGACTTTCTGCTCAAGGAAAAGCCGGACGGCATCATCAATATCGTGGACGCGACCAACATCGAGCGCAACCTGTACCTGTCGCTGCAGCTTTTGGAGCTCGGCATCCCCATGGTCATCGCGCTCAACATGATGGACGAGGTGCGCGCCAACCACGGCGCGATCGATGTCGGCCGCCTCTCGGACGCGCTCGGCGTCCCCTGCATCCCCATCTCCGCCGTCAAAAACGAAGGCACGGAGGAGGTCGTCCGCGCGATCGAGCAGGCCGCGCGCAAAAAGCAGGCGCCAAAGCGGCTGGACTTCTGCACCGGCCCGGTGCATCAGGCGATCCACGCGCTTGCGCACCTGGTAGAGGACCACGCGGCCGCCGCCGGCATGTCGCCGCGCTTTGCCGCCTCCAAGCTGGTGGAGGGCGACGAACCGACGATGGCCGCGCTACGCCTCAACGAAAACGAACAGGACATCGTGGGGCACATCGTGCACGAGATGGAGCAGGAACGCGGGCTGGACCGCGAAGCCGCCATGGCGGACATGCGCTATACCTATATCGAGGGCATCTGCCAAACGGCCGTCGTCAAGCCGCAAGTCTCGCGCGAACAGCTCCGCTCCCGCAAGGTGGACGCCGTGCTGCTCGGGCGGTATACCGCCTTTCCCATCTTCGCGGGCATCCTGGCGCTCGTGTTCTTTCTCACCTTCGGGCCGGTCGGACAGGGCCTTTCCAACCTCATGGCCAACGCCATCCACGGCCTATCCGACCTCGTGAACGGCGCGCTCGTCTATGCCGAAGTCAACCCGCTGTTGCGCTCGCTCGTCGTGGACGGCATCTTTGCCGGCGTGGGGACGGTGCTGTCCTTCCTGCCCACGATCGTGCTCTTATTCTTCCTGCTCTCCATTCTGGAGGACAGCGGCTATATGGCGCGCGTCGCGTTCCTCATGGACAAGCCGCTGCGCCGCTTCGGGCTGTCGGGGCGCAGCTTCGTGCCCATGCTCATCGGGTTCGGCTGCTCGGTGCCGGGCATCCTCGCCACGCGCACACTGGCCAGCGAGCGCGACCGCCGCATGACGGCCATGCTCGTGCCGTTTTTGTCCTGCAACGCCAAGCTGCCCATCTATGCCGTGTTCGCCTCCGCCTTTTTCCCGGAGCACAAGGCGCTGGCCGTCCTCTCGCTCTACCTCTTGGGCGTGCTGCTCGCGGTAGCCTCCGCCTGCGTCCTCGGCAAGACCGCCTTCCGCGGCAACCCGGTACCGTTCGTCCTGGAGCTGCCCGCCTACCGCCTGCCCTCGGCCAAGAACGTGTGCCTGCACATGTGGGAAAAGGCCAAGGACTTCCTGACGCGCGCCTTCAGCCTTATCCTCGTGGCCTCGGTCGTCGTGTGGGTGCTACAAACCTTTGATTTCCGCTTCTATCCCGTCGCCAATGCGCAGCAGAGCATGCTCGCCTATATCGGCGGCGCGCTGAGCCCGGTGTTCGCCCCGCTTGGCTTCGGGTGCTGGCAGGCCGTCGCGGCGCTGCTCCCCGGGCTCACCGCCAAGGAAACGGTCGTGAGCACGCTCACCATCCTGACCGGTGCGGAGGGCGACGCTGCCCTCGCGGGCAGCCTACCCGGGCTGTTTTCCCCGCTGTCCGCCGCCTCCTACCTCGTGTTCGTGCTGCTGTACACGCCGTGCATGGCCGCCGTGTCCGCCCTGCGGCAAGAGCTGAACAGCCGCCGCCTCACAGTCGCGGTCATCGCGTTTGAGCTGTGCCTCGCGTGGGCGGTGTCCTTCCTAGTGTTCCAGGGCGGGCGCCTGTTGGGGCTTTCCTGATGCGCGGGAAATCCGGCCTCCCCGCCTGCGCGCAGGCTGCCCATGCAGGCGCTGCCTCTCGATCCATAGGAACCGCCTTCCGGTCGATCAAAGTTGCCGCGGCCGCGTGCTTTTCCCTGCCCGCCGCAGGGAGCGTTTCGTCTGCCTCCGCCCTGTCCGCCCGGGCCACCGAGGCCCGAAAGGCCGCCGCGACCCTTTGTTCCCCCCGGAGGGTCGCCCAGCTCGCGCCCTCCGCGCAGGAGGTCTCCGCATGACCTGGGGCGACGCGGGGGTGCTTCTGCTGCTCGCCGTCGCGCTGTTCTTCGCGCTGCGCCGCAGCCGGCGGGAGCTTTCCTCCCCCTGTTCCGGTTGCACGGGCGGCTGCACGGGCGGCTGCGCCGCCTGCCCGCACGCCAAGTCCCCGCCGCGCAGGAAAGGGAAGTAGGCGGATGACCCTCCCACGGCCGCCCCTGTGCAAACCTACCCGTCCCCCTTTCGCGTAAATTGCCCGCAGTGCCTTTGCCCGCCTTCTCCGGGGAATCGTTGCGGTGTCCCGGGCTACCTTTGCTCTCGCCGCAGGGCTTCCGCGCGTCGTTTCCCGCTCGCCCTGTCCTCGGCGGCCTGTCGCTGCCCTTATCCCGCCCCCCCGGGGGGAATCATTGCGCTGTCCCGGGCAGCCTTCCCTCTCGCCCGCGCGCAACTTCTCCCTCTTCGCCCGATCGCCTGCGGCATTTTTGCCGCCTTGCAAGTCTCTCCGCGCTATGTCCCGCCCCCCGGCTTGCATTTTCCCCGGCATGTGGTATGCTAGAGGAAATACACCGTTTTTATTCCCCGGAAAGGATCCTTCCCATGAACAACATCTGGCACGACCTGGACGCCCGGCGCGTCTCGCCCGAGGACTTCATCTGCGTGGTCGAGATCAGCAAGGGCAGCAAAAAGAAATACGAGCTGGACAAGGAAACCGGCTATATCATCCTCGACCGCGTGCTGTACACCTCGACGCACTACCCGGCCAATTACGGCTTCATCCCCAAGACGCTTGGGTCCGACCGCGACCCGCTCGATGTGCTCGTGCTGTGTTCGGAACCGCTCGACCCGCTGACGCTCGTGCGGTGCTACCCGATCGGCATCATCCCCATGGTGGACAATGGGATGGAGGACGAAAAGATCATCGCCGTCCCCTTCTCCGACCCGACCTATAACGCCTATCACAACATCTCCGACCTCCCGGCGCACCTCATCGAGGAAATGCGCCACTTCTTCAAGGTCTATGGCGCGCTGCAAAACAAGACGGTCAATGTCAACAAGGCCACCGGCCCGGACGCCGCCAAGCAGATCATTGCCGAGGCCATCGAGCGCTATCAGCAAAAATACGGCGACCGCTGAATTTCAGGCAGCAAAAAACGCAGGGCATCCGCTCTGCGTTTTTGTGTGTTCGCTTATTTCCCAAAGTGCGCCGCGACCTTTTGGAGGTCGCGGGTGATCGGCAAATGCTGCGGGCACGCGCCCTCGCACTGGCCGCAGGCAACGCAGTCGCTCGCCTTGCCGAAGTTGTGCGTCAGCCGGTCGTAATACTCGCCCTGCGGCGTCCACCCCTTGTCCGCCGCCTCCTGCTTGTCCGCGTTGTACAGCGAGAAGTATTTCGGGATGGCGATGTTCATGGGACAGCCGTCCGTGCAGTACGCGCACCCCGTGCAGGGAATCTCGATGCTCTTGTTGATCTCGTCCGTCGCCGCGCGGACGATGCGCTGCTCCTCCGCGTCGAGCGGGCGGAAGTCGCGCATATACCCCATGTTATCCCGGAGCTGCGCCATGTTGCTCATGCCCGAGAGCACGACCTTCACATTGTCGAGGCTGGCCGCAAAGCGGATCGCCCAGGACGCGATGCTCGCCTCCGGCGCATAGGCGCGAAACGCCGCCTCCGCCGCTGCCGGCAGCTTGGCAAGCGTGCCGCCCTTGACCGGCTCCATCACGATGACCGGCTTGCCGTGCCGCGTCGCCACCTCATAGCACTTGCGCGCCTGCACGCCCTCGCTTTCCCAGTCGAGGTAGTTGAGCTGCAATTGCACGAATTCCATCTCCGGATGCTCGGTGAGCACGCGGTCCAGCAGCTCCGCCCCGTCGTGATAGGAAAAGCCGATGTGCCGCACCAGCCCCTGCGCCTTCTTTTCCTGCATCCAGGTAAAGCAGTCCAGCTCGCTATACTTCTTGTAATGGTCCTCACCGATGTCGTGCAGCAGGTAGTAGTCGAAATACCCCGCGCCCGTCTTGCGCAGCTGCTCAAAGAACATCTCGTCTCTGCCGGCCTTCGTGTCGAAAAAGCCGCAGTTGAGCTTGGTCGCGAGCGTGAAGCTGTCGCGCGGGTGGCGCTCCACAAGCGCCTTGCGGGCGACATTCTCGCTCTCGAACCCGCAATACATCCAGGCCGTGTCGAAATAGGTGAAGCCCTCCGCCAAAAAGGCGTCCATCATCTCGCATACCGCGGCCTCGTCGATGCTCTTGTTGTCGTTCGGGTCGGTGAGCGGCAGCCGCATCAGGCCGAAGCCCAGCTTCTTTTGATTGTCAAACATCGTTTCCTCCTCCCGGAAATGTCCCCGCCCGCCGGGCCGATTTGACATTCCCCTCTAAGTCTGCTACGATATAGCATACAGCCTAAACCTGACTTTAGGTCAAGTATTTTTTGCGGAGGTCTTCCATGCAAGCGCAATGCATTTCCTATAGCATCGGCGACATATCCCGGGAAACGGGGCTCAGCGTATCCACGCTGCGGTATTACGAAAAGCTCGGGCTGCTCGCCCCCGTCCCGCGCAGCGCGGGCAACATCCGGCAATATGGCGAGGCCGACCTCGAGCGCCTGCGCATGCTGGAATGCCTGAAGAACACGGGCATGGCTTTGAAGGACATCCGCACCTTCTTTGCGTGGTGCGACGAGGGCGACGCCACCCTGCCCGCGCGGTATCAGATGTTCCTGGAGCGCCGTGCGGAGACGCTGCGGCAGATCTCCCTGCTGCAAAAGGAGCTGCGGCACATCGAGTATAAATGCGAATTCTACCGCCGCGCGCTGCAATACGGCTCCACCGAGGCGGCGGAGGTGCAGCGCTTTGCCCGCGAGTTCCCCTACCGGGAGCTCCCGCCCTCCCACACGCAGCCGTCGGCCGACTTCTCGGCCTTTGCGGAGGGGGCAGGCAATGTAGGCGCTCCGGCCTGCCCGGCGAACCCCGCCGACTGCCCGATCCTGCGGGCGGAGGAGGTGCCCTGCCCGGCCGGCAAGGCCCGCCTCGCCTGCGTCCCCGCGCACACGGACGGCGACTGAGGAAAGGAAGGTTCTTTCCCCCTCGCGGCGCGTTCCCTCCATGGTGTTGCGCGCCGCTGCCTCGCTTCCCTTGCGCGGCAGTGGCCGTGGTTCCCTCCCGCGCGCGGTGACACCCCCATATAAACATCTTGCGCTCCCCTGCGCCGTTCGCTCCCCCCGGGCGGTGCTTTTTATTTCCCTCTTCCTTTCCCCGCGCAGCAACCCCGCCATTTCTCATTTCCCTCTCGGCTGCCGTTTTGCGATTCCCATGCACGCCCTCCGCGCGCTTCGCTGTCTTGCCGCTGCTTCTTCCGGCCTTCCCATTCGGGCATTCGCTCTGTGATTCCCGTGCCCTTGTCGCCCCCCTCCTGTGCATTTTTTGCAAGTTTCATTTTTAAAAAATGCAAAAAGCGCTTGACTTTGCCGCCGCCCTCTGCTATAGTAAATGCATCCAAGGCGCGGACACGCCGTGGATACCGAAAAAGATTGATCCTCAATTCCCAAGTCACGGCCCTCTGCTTTTGCAGAGGGCTTTGATCTTTCCGTCTTGGCAAGCGCCGCCCGCGGTGCTATGATAGAGTGTGAAAGGAGCCTTCCCATGAAATTATTCGTCCTTCCTACCGGCTATCTGGAAACGGACGCCGCCGGCATCGTCGCCGGGGAAAGCGGCCCGATCCGCCTGCCCGTGCTCTGCTTCCTCCTCCAGACGCCCGAACACAACCTGCTGTTCGACACCGGCTGCCACCCCGACGCCATGCGCGGCTACTGGTCCCAAAAGATCACCAATTCCTTCCGCCTCGTGCAGACGGAGGCGGAGCGGTTGGAAAACCAACTCGCGGCCTGCGGGCTCAGCCCGGTGGACATCGACACCGTCGTGCTCTCGCACATGCATTTCGACCACACCGGCGGGCTATACCTCTTCCCCGGCGCGCAGGTATACGCCCCGCGCGCGGACTTTGCGGCCGCACAGGTGCGCGTGCGCATCCACCCCGACCCCTTCACGCACGGCGGATACTGCAAGGCCGACCTCGATCTCGCGCAGAACGACTACACCCTGCTGGACGCGGACACAGAGCTGTTCCCCGGCGTGGAGGTCGTGCAGCTGCCCGGGCACACGCCGGGACTCATGGGATTGGTCGTGCACCTCGCGGGCGGCGTCGTGCTGCTCCCGCAGGACTGCGTCTACACCGCGGCCAACTATGGCCCGCCCGTCCGCCGCACCGGCAGCGCCGCCAATTGGGAGGACTATCACGCCTCCATCGAAAAGCTGCGCGCCTTGCAGGAACGGTACAACGCAAAAATCGTTTTCGCGCACGACTGGGCGCAAGTGCAGACCCTCCAGTACGCGCCGGACTTCTACGCCTGAGCGCCAACGGGAGCTTTGGCAATTCGCCCTCCCTCGCCGCGGGTGCGGAATGTGCCCCTCCCTCGGCCAGGGCGGGATGCGTGCAGCGCTGCGCATCGTATATCGCTTCCCCGCCTGTACAGCTTTGGGGCATCGGAAAAAACATGCGAATTTTTTTTGATGATCGCTTCCCTGCCCACACGGGTTTTCGGCACAACAAAAAGGAGCTTCCCACCCGGGGGGAGGCTCCTTTTTCTATACCGTCTATGCGGCGCTCCCCTCGCTTTACGCAGCCGTTCCGCCTGCCTGTTTGGCCGCGCGCCTCGCCGCCTCCTTTTCCCGCCGCCCAAATACATAGACGAGGATCATCGCCGCAAGAACCATGCCGCCGCCCACCAGCGTGTTGGGTGCGATGCGCTCTCCAAAAAACACCCGCCCCAGCGCCGCCGCAAACAGGATGTTCGTGTTGGAATAGATGCTCACCTCGCTCGCATCCGCCAGCTTATACGCATAGGTGAGGCAGATCTGCCCCAGCACGCCGAAGATGCCGATGAGCAGCAGATAGAAGAGCTCCTGCCCCGTCGGCCACACGAACTGCCGGGTCAAAAGCATCACAGGCACCATCGTGGCGACGCTCACCGTCCCGAGGTGCAAGATGATGCTAAGCGGGTGCGCCTTGCCCTTCAGATACCCCACGAGGGTATAGGAAAAGCTGGACGCCAGCGAGCACAGCAGCGCCATCACGATCGGGTACATGTTGGAATGGAACTTGGGGTTGGCCACGACAAACGCGCCGCCAAACGCCAGCAGCAGCGCCGGGATCTGGATCTTGGTGATTTTCTCCTTCAAAAACAGCGCCGAAAAAGCCGTGATAAGGAAGGGTGACAGGCGGCTTAGAATGCTCACATCCGCCTGGCTGCCCGTATTGGTCGCAAGGAAGCTGGCCAACACGCCGAGCACGCCCAAAATCGACCGCCCGAACATGGCCGGCTGATACTGCCGGGGCCCATAGAGCGGCAAGTGGTGCCGCAAAAGGTACGCCCCCGCCACAATCACTATGACGAGGTTGCGGAAAAACACCTGTTCAAACACGGGAATGGTCCCGCCCGTCCGTTTGACGGCGATGGACATGAACGCGAAACAGAGCGCCGAGGCCGTCATGAGCAAAATCCCCTTGGTCCGATCCGATACTTTCATACAAAAAGCCCTCTTTTCTCCGCAAGCTCGCGGCAGGTTTTATTGTAGCATCCGCGATGCGGTTTGACAATTTTTTTGTGTCTGTACCGTTTGCTTCGCGCAAGGCAATGCGCCTCTGGCATCCGCGCGGATGCCGTCTTTGCCTTTTCGCGGGCAGGTGGCCACGCCCGTGTTTTCCCACGCCACGCAAGGTTGGCAACGGTGCTTTGCTTGTGTTTTTCCACGACGCGCAAGGTGGCGACTGCGCCTATGTTTTTCGTGGCACGCTTCGCCGGAGAAATGCTCGCTTGGAAAGAACGCCTCGCGCTGCCGTCCCACGGACGCGCCTTGCATTTCCCGCCGCGCTTTGGCATAATAGAGGTACTTTCCGCGCGCGGGCAGCCCTGCCTTGCCCGCGCACACTCGGCCGCGGGCTTTCCCCGGCTCGATTTTGGAGGCGCTCTATGGACTCGATCTCGATTCACACCCTCTATGCTTCGCCGGAGGAGCTCCCACTGGACCCGGCCGAGGTGGCTCGCCGCCTCATGGACGCGCCGGATGCGGAGGCGGCGGTTGCCGCGCTCTCTGCCCTCCTGCCCCGCGCCGGGCGCGCCCCGGCCTATCGCGCCTGCTTTGCGCGCGTGCCGGTCGCGGTGGAGGGAGCATGCGTCACCCTCCCGGGTGGGCGGGTCGAAAGCGAACAGCTCGCCCGGCACCTCGCGGGCTGCCGCGAGGCCTTCCTCCTCGCCGTCACCGCCGGATTCGGGCTCGACCGCTTTGCGCGCCGGCATATGGACGACCCCGCCGAAGCGGCTGCCTGCCGCGCGATCGGCGCCGCCGCGCTCGACCTCTGGGCAGACGCCGTCTGCGGCGCGCTGCGGGAGTCCGTGGGGCTGCCGCTCTCTTCCCGCTGCTGCCCCGGGCAGGGCGACTTCCCCGCCGCCTGGCGGGAGGTGCTGCTCCGCACGCTCGGCACAGAGGAACGCATCGGGCTTTCGGCGGAGGGCGGCTTCCAGCCCACCTGGAGCCTCGCCGCCGTCGTAGGCATCCATAGCACCTTCTCCGCCTCGACCTTCCCAGCGGGCTGTACCCCCGCTTCCTGCGCCACCTGCCGCAAGGACTGCGCCCGGCGCCCGGCGCCGGAAGCCTGAGGCAGCCTGCCTCACAAGCGCAAGCCCCCACAAGCCGAAACCATTGCACTTTCTCCATGCCGCGGCCATGAATTTCCCTCGCCGCGTCCTTCCCACCTCCACAGGTGGACACAAAAGGTCTGTTTCACAAGTTTTCCCAAAATGCCGCATACAGAAAAAACGCCCGGCGCGTGCTCAAATCTCACCTGCCGCGAGTGCAAACTATCCAAGTGCAGCATCCCCGCGGTCTCGCGCCCTCTCCCCTTCCCCCACCGTGCGTCAAAAAACCGCTTTCCCCTCCACCGCAGACTGGGAACACCATCCATCTGCCCATCGGCAGTCACCGCACTCCGCATCTTTGCCAAGTAGGCACCGCACCCCGCCGCATGAGGCGCAAGCTCCCCACCGGCCGCGCCTCGCAAACATCCCCACAAAAAAGGAAGGCCCCTGGGCCTTCCTTTTTTGTGCGTTCATTTCTTTTTCCGCTGCAGCTTGACCTTGCTCTGGTCGGGATACTGGATATAGGTGTTGTCCAGCGTGTCCGCCATCATCTTGCGGAATTCCGCGAGGTATACCTTGCGGAGCGCCTGCCGTTCCGCCTGCTCCTCCGCCGTGAGCTCCCGCTCCCGCGCCAGCTTGGCAAGCTCGTTGATGCGCCCCAGCGCCTTGTTTTCCATTCTTTCGCCTCCTCGCGCGTTTTCTACAGTATACCATGTCCGCCGCGCAAGGGCAAGGCGGCCCGCCCCGCGCGGGTTATTCCCTGCCGTCGATGCGCAGCGCCAGGCCGCTTGGGCCATATCCGTAGTTGTCGCGGTTGCGCCAGAACACCCACAGCGTCAACAAGAAGCCCAAAAATTCACCCACCGGCATGGACAGCCATACACCGGTCAGCCCCCAGAACTGCGGCAGGATCACCGTCGCCGCGATGAGCAGCACGCCGTTGCGCATAAAGGTGATGAACGAAGAGCTCCGCCCGTCGCCCATCGAGGAGAAAAAGCGCGGTGCGAACATGCCGATCGCCGAAAACAGGAAGCAGAACGGGAAGATGTGCATGCCGGAATACACCATCTGGAACAATTCCGGTTCCTGCGCCTTGTCGATATAGATGCTCACAAGCGGCGACGCGAAAATGAGGCACACCGCCACAATGCCGCAGGACAGCACGACGAGGAAGCGGATGGCGTACCAGAAATACCGCTTGATCTTCTGCTTGTCCTTCGCGCCGTAGTTATAGCTGAACACCGGCGCGACGCCGTCCGCAAACCCAAACAGCATCGACCCCAGCATGTATTGCAGGTACCCGATGACGGAATAGGCCGTCACGCCGTCCTCGCCCGCGAGGTTCAGCATCACAAGGTTCGCGACATAGGAGGACAGGCTCATCGCCACATGGTTGAAGAACTGCGACATGCCGAGGCGGAAGGTCTCCAAAAACAGCCCGGGCATCTCCGCAAAGCTCGGCTTTACAAAGTATAGCTCGTGCTTCTTTTGACTATAGAAGATGACGCCGATGCCGCTGAACACGAGGTTGCCGATCGTCGTCGCGAGTGCCGCGCCCAACACGCCGAGCCGCAGCTCCACAATGAACAGGAGGTCGAACACGATGTTGACCGCACCGTTCACGACCGAGCTTATGACGCTCATGACCGGCTTGCCCGCCGTGCCGTAGAAAAAGTCAAAGATCGGCCCCACCATCGTGATGCCGTTCGCCGTCCAGATTAGCGTGCTGTAGGTCACGCAGTCCGCCATCAACAGGTCGGTCGCCCCGAGCAGGCGCAGCAGCGGCTTTTGGAACAGCAGCGCCAGCCCCGCGATGCCCACCGAGAACAGCAGCGTCATCACCACGACATTGGAAAAGCACCGCTTTGCCTCCTCCTGCTTGCCCTGACCCATCCGATGCGCACATACGGCGCTCCCGCCGGATGCAAATACGAAAATAAGCCCGTCCATGAGCATCGTGAGCGGGAAGATGATGTTGATCGCTGCAAGCG
>CAKTFI010000004.1 GCA_934555865.1 uncultured Christensenellaceae bacterium
TTTTGATGCTTCATTGTTTATGTTATTTGCTTGTCAAGGTTCTGCGCTCTCGTGAGCGCTCATTTATAATACCAAACCGCCCCCTTCGTGTCAACACTTTTTTGCACTTTTTTTGAAACCCGCACCTTTCTCACTGCTCCTCTCCTTTTCTTTCGCCAACTCGTCCCTTTTCATCGCCTTTTTCGCCTCGGGCGGCCTGTCCATCGTTCGGAATGTGGTGGACAATAGGTAGGCAAATTTTATGAAAAACGCCGCTCCAGCGGGGCGGCGCTCAAAAAAAATTCTCTTTTTTCGTGTTTTTTTCGGGATCCGGCAGCGAATTTTCCGCCGCGGGCCTCGCTCTATATACCTTTTCTTTCTATATATAAGTTCCTTGGTCCTGACATCGAGGCAGAAAAACGGGCGCTTTGCCCAACAGAATTTTCCCGCCGCAGACTCGACTTTCTCGCCATTCGCATCCGCTTGCCTCTGGCCGCCCCCAGAACAAGAAGGGCTGACCCATCGCAGGCTTTGTATGCGGACAATTCTCCTTGCCGCAAGTACACGCCCGCCTGCCCTCCATGCAACCCCGCCCCAGCAACCTCAAGTGCGATCAGCACAAAAAAGAGGCGAGCGCCCTTCCAAAAGCCCTCGCCTCTTTGCAAATCCTTCTATGAAATATATTGCTATGGAGTCTCTCTATCCATCCCCGGCCCACGCCTGCCTAGGCGTTGCACACTGGACGAACGAGAGCAAACAGATTCCTGCAGTGCGCCGCCTGCCTTCGCATTGCCCTCCCGACGGAAAAGCCAACCGGGCCGCACATGCGCTCTTGCGACAAAGCCGCTTGGGCAAGTCCCTCTGTCGGTCAGATATTCGAGGTGAAGACCAGCTTCTGCGCCTCCTCGTTGACCTCTTCCAGCGTCATGAGGCTCTTGTAGTTCTCGATGCGCTTGCGCTCCGGCTGCCGGGTGGAGATCGCCGCGCCGCAGCCCAGCACCGTGATGCTGAATTCCTTCATCATTTCAAAGATCGCGCGCACCGTGCCGCCGCCCGCAATGAAGTCGTCGATGATGATCGTCTTCTGCCCCTCGCTCACGGCGCGCTTGGCGAGCGACATGGTCTGGATCCGCTTGGAGGAGCCGGAAATGTAGTTGATGGTCACAACCGAGCCCTCGGTCATCTTGCTCTCCTTGCGCACGACGACGAGCGGCCGGTCGAACAGCTTGGCCACGCCCATCGCGAGCGGGATGCCCTTGGCCTCGGCCGTGATGACGAAATCGGGCGTCGTCTTGTAAAAGAAGCCCCATAGGATGCGCGACAGCTTTTCGACATATTGCGGGTTATAGAAGATGTCGGCCGTGTAGATATAGCCGCCCGGCAGGATGCGCGACGGGTTCTGCATCTTTAAGAGCAGCTCCCGCATGACCTGCGCGCGTTCCTCCTCGCCGATGAACGGAAGGTACCTGACGCCGCCGCCCGCGCCCATCAGCACCTCGATCTCTCCCTGACCATACTTTTTGAGCGTTTCCCGGATGATAGAGATGTCCTCACTCAAAGTGGATTTTGCCGAACCAAACAGTTCCGAAAAATAGGAAAGCGGGTACAGGTGGCTCGGGTGGTTGGTGAGGATGGTGCTGATGATGCTCAGCCGTTCTTTTCTTGTCGCAATATCGATCATATTGTGAAAGCCCCGAATTTTTCTTTTGGATTTATATTTATATTTCGTATTTTATCACGCTTCCCCGGGAAAATCCAGTTTTTTTTGCAAATTTATTGATTCCCCGGCCGCGAATTTAGTATAATAGATAATAACTATGCGCCGAGGCGGGCTTTGCATGCTGCCGGGCCCCGGACTTTCCGGGATCGGCGCGATTTTTACGGGAGATTTCCTCATGAATTCGGTTCAAGTCAGAGATTATAAAAACGGGCGCATCCACTTCATCGGCATCGGCGGATGCTCCATGAGTGGCCTGGCGCAGATCCTGGACAACATGGGTTACACCGTGTCCGGGTCGGATCAGGCGCAGTCGCAGTTCACCGATGCGCTTGCTAAGCGGGGCATCCCCTTCCACATCGGCCACAGCGCGGACTATGTCGCGGGTGCGGCGCTCGTCGTGTATACCGCGGCCATCAAGCCCACCAATGTAGAATTCGCCTATGCGAAGGAGCACGGCATCCCGATGCTCGAGCGCAGCGAGCTTTTGGGGCAGATCAGCCGGGATTATAAAACCTGCATCTGCGTGTCCGGCTGCCACGGCAAGACGACCATCACCTCCATGCTCGCGCTCATCACGAAGGACACGCACCTCGACCCGACGGTGCATGTGGGCGGCATGGTCGACTTCCTCTCGGGCGGCGTGCGCGCGGGCGGGCAGGACCTGTTCATCACCGAGGCCTGCGAATATGTCCGCAGCTTTATGACGATGCACCCGTCCTATATCATCCTGAACAACATCGACGACGACCATCTCGACTATTATAAGGATTTGGACGAGATCAAACAGACCTTCCTCGACTTTACCAACCTGATGCCGCCGGAGGGCGTCCTGTTTGCGAATGCGGACGACGCCAACACGCGCGAAATTCTTCCCAAAGTCACGCACAAGATCGTCACCTATTCCGTGGAGGGACACGGCGACTATACGGCGGAGGACATCACCTATGACGAACTTGGCAACCCCGGCTTTACCGTCTGCCACCACGGCGAGGCACTCGGGCGCATCCAGCTGCATGTGCCGGGGCTGCACAACGCGCAGAACGCGCTTGCATGCGCGGCAATCTGCCATGAGGTATTTGGCCTCGACATGGCGCACATCGACGCATCGCTCGAGCATTACCACCTCGCGGGGCGGCGGTTTGAATTGATCGGCGAGCGCGACGGCGTCAAGATCTTCCACGACTATGCGCACCACCCGACCGAAATCAAGGCCTGCCTGGCCGCGGCCAAGAAGTACCCGCACAAGAAGATGTATGTGCTCTTCCAGTGCAATTCCTTCACCCGTGCCAAGACGCTCAAGGAGAAATACGCCCTCGCGTTTGAGGACGCGGACACGGTCCTAATGCCGGACATCTACCCCGGCCGCGACATCGACCGGGGCGACATCCATGCAACAGATGTCGTGGCGCTCATCAACGCGCATTCGCACAACTGCGTGTACTTGCCCACCTTCGCCGACATCAAGGCGTACCTGCTCTCGCACTGGGAACCGGGCGACATCGTGGTGACGCTCGGGTCGGGCGATGTCAATAAGCAGCAGATGATCCTCCTACAGGACTGATAAATCGAACAAAACCAAAAGGACCCGCCGTTCGGCCGGGTCCTTTTTCTATGCCGCAATGCCCGTTTGGCCTTCCGGCAAATGCTGCCGTGCCGAAAAGACGGTAGCCCAACAAGCGCCATTTCATTGAATCGGGAAAATAGCAGTCCGCCAAATGCCATTGGGCCGGGAAAACAACCGCCCGGCAACCGGGAAAATGGGCATCCGGCAAAATGCGGTAACTTCCTCCCTCTTCATGCCCCGGGAAGCCGCGGATCGAACGGGGAGGCCGCGGGAGGCGCTTTTCTCTCGATTCATGCCGGAGCCTCCCCCCCGCTTGCGCCGCGTCTTGTGCCGGGAACACGCCTTGGGAAAATCCTGTTTTTGCAACCGCAGTGCCGCAGCGCCCGTTTGCCCGCCCGGCAAATGCCGCTTTGCCGAAAATCCGCACTAAAAAATCCTGCCGCACGGCAGGTTTTTTTAATTTGCTCGATTTTTCGACTTTTCGCGTTGGCACGAGATGCCTTGTGCCTGCGCGCGTATATTTGTTTTGCTGCCTTCCCCCGCCTTGGCGGGAGCCTTTCCACACGCTCACCGCCGCCGGGCTTCCAGCTTGCGGAGGATGTCCGCAAAATACGCCGGGAGCGGCGCGGTAAAGGTCATCCATTCGCTGGTCACAGGGTGAGAAAGCTCCAGCCGCCCGGCGTGCAGCATCTGCCCCTCCGTTTGGAAGGGCGCCTTTTGCCGAGTATAGAGCGGGTCACCCACCACGGGAAAGCCGCGGTCGGCGAAGTGCACGCGGATCTGGTGCGTGCGGCCGGTCTGGAGCCGCGCCTCCAAAAGCGTATAGGCCCCATAGCGCGCGAGCACGCGGTATTCGGTCACGGCCGGGCGGCCGCCGGGCAGGACGGCCATCTTCTTGCGGTCGCGCGGGCTGCGCCCGAGCGGCGCGTCGATCACGCCCTCGTCCACACGGACATTGCCGAAGCACAGCGCCGTATAGATGCGGTGCGCCTGCTTTTCGCGGATCTGCCGCGCGAGGTTTTCGTGCGCCGCGTCCGTCTTGGCCACGACCAAAAGGCCGGTCGTGTCCTTGTCCAGCCGGTGCACGATGCCGGGACGCAGCGGGTCGCCGTTGCAGGACGACAGCCGGCAGCCATACCCCAACAGGGCGTTCACGAGCGTCCCGGAAAAATTGCCCGCCGCCGGGTGCGTCACCATGCCCTTCGGCTTATTCACGATGAGCATCGCGTCGTCTTCAAACACGATGTCGAGCGGGATATGCTCCGCCCGCACCTCGCCCGCCGCCGCTTGTTCGGGCAATCGGCAGCAGACCGCCGCCCCCGCCCGCGGCTTGTCCGCCGCAGAGGCAGTCCGGCCGTCTACCGTCACCGCCCCCGCCGCCAGCAATTTTGAAAAAAAGGCGCGGCTATAGTCCGGGAACGCCTCTGCTAGGCATTTGTCCATGCGCGGCGCGTTTTCCGGCGCCGCAAAGCGCAGTTCCTCCATCGATCCCCCTTATTCGGCGGACTTGCGGCGCGCCGGACTGCCCTGTTCAAACTTTTCGAAGTTGTCCTTCTCCAAAAAGAGCAGCGACAGGATGAGCAGCACCGCCCCCATGGACACAAAGATGTCCGCGATGTTGAACACGGCAAAGTTCACGAACTTGAGCTCGATGAAGTCCACCACAAACCCGTGAAACGCGCGGTCGATGAAGTTGCCCACCGCCCCTGAAAGCACGAACGCGAGCGCAATACAGGACAGCCGGTGGAATTGCCGGCGGTAGCGCAGCAGGATATAGAGCAGCACAAGCGACATGAGCCCGGAGAACACGGCCAAGAGCACCGTGTTCTTGCCGAGCATGCCAAAGGCCGCGCCCGTGTTTTCGACATAGGAATAGTCGAGCACGCCCGGCAGAATGGTCACCGACCTGCCGTATAGGTTGGCCGATACCCACACCTTGCTCAGTTGATCGGCCAGCAAGCCGAGCACGATGATGATCGCTTCCCACATAGTTTTAGCTCATGATGAGGTAGGCGTTGATGAACAGGTCGATGTCGCCGTCCATCACCGCCGCGATGTTGCCCGTCTCCGCAAGCGTCCGGTGGTCCTTGACCATCGTGTAGGGATGGAACACATAGCTGCGGATCTGGCTGCCCCACTCGATCTTCTTCATCTCACCCTTCAGTTCCTGCAATTCCGCCAACCGTTCCGCTTCGCGGAGCTCCGCCAGCTTGGAGCGCAGGATGACGAGGCACTGTTCGCGGTTCTGGATCTGCGAACGCTCGTTCTGGCACTGCGCGACGATGCCCGTCGGGATGTGCGTCATGCGCACGGCGGAGTCCGTCTTGTTGACATGCTGCCCGCCCGCGCCGGACGCCCGGTAGGTGTCGATGCGCACTTCATCCATGTTGATCTCAAAATCCGTCTCCTCCGCAAGCTCGGGCGTGACATCCACCGAGGAAAAGGAGGTATGCCGCCGCGCCGCCGAATCGAACGGCGAGATGCGCACCAACCGGTGCACGCCCTTTTCGCTGCGCAGATACCCATAGGCGTTGAGCCCTTCGATGAGCATCGTGACGCTCTTGACGCCCGCCTCCTCGCCTTCCAGGAAGTCCAGGATCTTGACCTTGAAATGCCGGCGTTCCGCCCAGCGGGTGTACATCCGGTACAGCATCGAGGTCCAATCCTGTGCCTCGGTGCCGCCCGCGCCCGCGTGCAACGAGACAATCGCATTGCTCTTGTCATACGGTCCGTTCAAAAGCGCGCTTAATTTGAACGCCTCGGCCTCGTGCTTCAATTCCTCGCCAAGCGCCTCAATTTCTGCGTCCAGGCTGTCGTCGCCCTCTTCCTCGGCGAGCAGCAGCATCGTTTCGAGTTCGTCCGCCTTGCCCTGGAGCTCCTCGTTCTTGGCGAGCGTCTCCTCGAGCGGACGGATCTGTTTGTTGACCTTGTTGGCTTCCTCGACATTGTCCCAGAAGCCGGGTTGTTCCATCTTTGACTTCAATTCTTCCAGATTTTTTCGCATGGAAGCGAGGTCAAAGTGATTCACCTGCCTCGTTCAGCATAGTCTTTGCATTCTGCAGTAAGCTCTTGTATTCATCGAGCTGGATCATGCTGTTCGTCACCTCTTTCATTGGTTTATTTTTATTGCTCTCGGGAAAGTCCCGTTTCGCATGCAGTTATGCGCGGCCGTGGCAGTTTTTGTACTTCTTGCCGCTGCCGCAGGGGCACAGGTCGTTGCGCCCCGGGCGGACCGCCGCCTTCTTGGCGCGGCGCGCCGCCACCTCGTCGGCATAGTTGGCGCGCGTGAGCTTTTGTTCCGCCTTGCGTTCTACCTTCTGCCCCGCGCGGACATGGTAGAGCATGCGCACCGTCGCACGGCCGATGTTGTCCACCATCTCCTCGAACATGTCGAAGCCTTCCTTTTGGTAGGCCACAACCGGATCGGTCTGCCCATAGGACCGCAGGCCGATGCCGCGGCGGAGCTGGTCCATCGCATCGATGTGGTCCATCCATTTCTCGTCCACCGCGCGCAGCAGCACGACGCGCTCCACCTCGCGCATGTCGCCGCCCGCCTCGGCGAATTCCCGCGTCTTTAGGGCATACACGCCGTCGGCGATTCTCTCCATCTTTTCGCGCAATGCCTTGCAGTTGTCGAACGTGACCGGCATAGCCAAAAGCTCTTCGAGATTTGCGATGCCGAAGATACCGATGAGCGACCGGAGTAGCGCCGCCGCATCGAACGCCTCCGCCCCGGCGGTGCAATGTTCCGCAAACACCGCGTCCAGCAGGTTTTTGCGCATCTCTATTATAGTATCAGAAATATCCTCGCCAAGCAAAACTTTTCTGCGCTGCGAATAGATGACCTCGCGCTGCTTATTTAGCACATCGTCGTATTTCAGCACATGGCTGCGCGCGGCGAAGTTGCGTTCCTCGATGCGCTTTTGTGCGCGCTCGATTTGCCGGCTCAGCATCTTATACTCCATCGGCACGGCCTCGCCGCGGGTGAGCGCCTGCATCATGTTCTGCATGCGTTCGCCGCCGAACAGCCGCATGAGGTCGTCCTCAAACGCGACATAGAACCTGGACGCGCCGGGGTCGCCCTGCCGCCCGCTGCGCCCGCGCAACTGGTTGTCGATGCGGCGGCTCTCGTGCCGCTCGGTGCCGATAATATATAGCCCGCCTGCGGCCAGCACCTTTTCGCGGTCGGCCTTTGCCGCGGCCTCGTACCCGTCAAAGAGGTGGCGGTACACTTTGCGCGCCTCCAGCACCTCGGGGTCGTCCGTCTCCATCGGCATGCTGGCGGCATAGATGAGCTCGTCGGCATAGCCCTGGCGCTGCATGTCGTATTTCGCAAGATAGTCCGCGTTGCCGCCCAGGATGATGTCCGTGCCGCGCCCGGCCATGTTGGTCGCGATCGTGACCGCGCCGAACTTGCCCGCCTGCGCCACGATATAAGCTTCCTTTTCGTGGTTTTTCGCGTTCAGCACCTCGTGCGGGACGCCGCGGCGGCGGAGCAGGGCGGACAGCTTTTCGCTGTTTTCCACGGACACGGTGCCCACGAGCATCGGCCGCCCGGTCTTGTATACCTGGCAGATCTCGTCGATCACGGCGTCGAACTTCTGCGCCTCGGTCGAGAGCACAACATCCGGCTTGTCCTCGCGGATGACGGGGCGGTTTGTCGGGATCTCGACCACGCCGAGGTCATAAATGCCCTCGAATTCGGCTTCCTCCGTCTTGGCCGTGCCGGTCATGCCCGAGAGCTTCTCGTACATGCGGAAGAAATTCTGGAAGGTGATGGTCGCAAGCGTCTTGGACTCTCCCTGCACCTTGACCTTTTCCTTGGTCTCGATCGCCTGGTGCAATCCGTCCGAATACCGCCGCCCGACCATGAGCCGCCCGGTGTATTCGTCGACGATCAGCACCTCGCCGTTCTGCACGACATAGTCGATGTCCCGCCGCATGATGTAGTGGGCGCGCAATGCCTGGTTGATGTGGTGGTTGAGTGTCGTGTTTTCGATGTCGCTCAGGTTGTCCACGCCGAAATAATTCTCCGCCCGCGCTGTGCCCTGCTCGGTCAGATTGATCGTCTTTTGCTTCTCGTCCAGCTCATAGTCCGCCTCGGCCCGAAGTCCCCGCACAAAGGCGTCCGCCCGGGCGTAGAGCGCCGAGCTGTCATCGCTCGTGCCCGAGATGATGAGCGGCGTGCGCGCCTCGTCGATCAGGATGGAGTCCACCTCGTCCACAATGGCATAGGACAGATCTCTCTGCACAAGGTCTTCCTTGCGCACCTTCATGTTGTCGCGCAGATAGTCAAAGCCGAATTCGTTATTCGTGCCGTAGGTGATATCCGCCGCATAGGCGCGCTGCTTTGCGGGGATGTCCGCGTCGCGCTCCAAGAGCCCAACCGAAAAGCCCAAAAAGCGGTACAGCCGCCCCATCCATTCGCTGTCGCGCCGCGCCAGGTATTCGTTGACCGTGACGACATGCACGCCCCGCCCCGTAAGCGCGTTCAGGCACACGGGCAGCGTGGCCACGAGCGTCTTGCCCTCGCCCGTCTTCATTTCCGCGATGTCGCCGTTGTGCAGGATGATCCCGCCCAGGATCTGCACATAGTAGTGTTCCATCCCGAGCACGCGCCGCGCGGCCTCGCGCACCTGCGCAAACACCTCGGGCAGCAGGTCGTCCAGGCTCTCGCCCGCCTGCACGCGCGCGCGGAATTCCACCGTCTTAGCCTGCAGCGCTTCGTCCGTCAGGCTCACGAACGAATCGCGAAGCGCCACGACCCGGTCGGCCTGCTTGCGGGCGCGCCGCAAAAATTTATCTTCCCGTTTGAACAAAAACATAAGTTCCTCTTTCCTTGCTGCTTGTGTGTTTTATTGTAGCATCTTTCGCGCGGCGATTCAACGCGGCCGGGGCGCGCAAGTGTGGCGGCTTTGTAAAAATTTCGCCTGCGCAAAAGCCCGGGAAATAAAAAGGGGCGCCGCAGCGCCCCAGAGGGTTTTCTTATTCGTATTCCGGTTCCAAAAGGCCATAGTCCCCGTCGCGGCGGCGGTAGAGTACCTGCACCATCCCCGTTTCGGCCGAGAGGAACACAAAGAAGGAGTGGCCCAAAAGTTCCATCTGCAATTCCGCCTCCTCGAGATACATCGGCTTTAAGGCGAAGCGCTTGCTCTTGACGAGCTTGGGCTCGCCCTCGTCCAGGAGCGGTTCGTCCTCATAGATGGGGTTATCGTCCATCTCCGGCGTGTCGTGCAGATCCTTCGTAAGGCGAGTACGATGTCGACGGATCTGCCGCTCCAGCTTGCGGAGCGCGCCGTCGATCGCAGAGTAGGCGTCGTCGCCCACTTCCTCTGCTCGCAGCAGCCGGCCTTCATAAAACGGGACGGTCACTTCGGCGATATGCCGGTCCTTTTCACGGGAAAGTAACAGGGTGACCTCGGCATCCTCCCGGAAATAGCGTTCCAGCTTCTGTGCCTTTTTGCGGGCGATCCCTTCCGTATATGCGGAAACCGACATCCCTTTGCCGTTGATGCGAAGCAACATATTCTCGTCCTCCTTTTGCCTTGCTTGGCGGACCCTGCCGCCTATCTTATATAAATATTCCACGGCGAAGGCAGAAATTCCTTGTCCGCGCGGCAAATTTCGCGAAAAATTCACAAAAAAGGGCGCGAAAAAAGACCCCCTTCCAACTGACCTGGTCTTTGCCCCCACACTCGCCGCCTGGAAGGTTCGCTCCTAAGGCACGCTGCCTCCCCACTACTGCTCCTCTCGGGCATGCCCGGACGGACTTACATCTAAAACGCACCATGCTCCCCGGGATTTTCCCGGATTATGTGGATCGCTTTGCCTGCGTCTGGCCTCGACTTGCAACCACAGACTTGGAAAAAGGTCTCTATGTTTATTATATCGAATTTTTGCCGAAACGCAACGGGGAATCCCCGCCCCCGGCCGTCACGGTGAAGGCCGCGCACAGCACCTCTGCCCCGGCAGCGCGCAATTGTTCGCGGCATCCGCCAATCGTCGCGCCCGTCGTCACCACATCGTCCACCAACAACACCCGCCGACCGGACAGGACTTCCGCCGCACCCGGCCGCAGGGCAAACGCACCCGCGACATTGGCTGCGCGTTCGTCGTGCGGGAGCTTGGCCTGTGCATGCGTGTTGCGGATGCGCACGAGCGCCGGAATGCACGGGCATCCCCGCCCCAACGCGATGCGCTCCGCAAGCAATTGCGACTGGTTGAATCCGCGCCACGCCAGGCGGCGGGGATGCAGCGGCACGAAGCATACGAGGTCGAACGCCTCGTCCAACAGAGCGCGCAGCATCTCGTCCGCGAGGTAGGCATACAGCCAGCGGGCGCCCTCGAACTTGTACCGCCATATAAGCCGCCGGATCACCTCGCCATAGCGGTATGCGCCGCAGCAGGCAAACGGATAGGCCGCCCGGCCGAACAGGGCGAGCGGCGCGAGCTTCCGCCGGCACACCGGGCAGACCTCGCCCCGCGGGAGCTCCCTACCACAGTACACGCAGGAAGGGATGTCGGGAAACAGGATAGACATGGCGCCCTCCTCACGGCTCCTCTTCGGGGAAGAGGTCGAGCAGGTCGTCCCGGTCCGCCGGTTCGCGCGAAAAGAGCGGCCGCACACCCGCGTTTTCCGCGAATTCCAGTTCCTTCTTGATCTCGTGGTCGAGCGCGGTATAGCGCTGCGAGATGCGCGCGTTGCCGATCATGTGCCGCACCGTCGCCTCGCGCCCCAAAAGGAGGAGCTTCTTCCGGGCGCGCGTCATGGCCGTATAGAACAGGTTGCGCGTCAAAAAGTCGCTCCGGCCATAGTACAGCGGCAGCAGCACCGTCTCGAACTCGCTGCCCTGGCTCTTATGCACGGTGACGGCATAGGCGTGCTCAAGCTGCGAAAGCTCCTCAAAATCGTATTCCGCAATGCGTTCGCCGTCGAACAGGATGTGCAGCGTGCGTTCCTCCGGCGAAATGCGCGCGATGCGCCCCATGTCGCCGTTATACACGCCCTCGCCGCGCGTCAAAACGGGCGACGCACCGTCGATGTGCCAGGTCTTGGTGTAATTATTCACGATCTGCATGACCTTGTCGCCCTCGCGGAACAGCGTCTCACCAAAGGTAGCTTCGCGCTTGTCCACGCGGCGCGGGTTGACGCGTTCGCGGATCTCGGCATTGATGCGGTACACGCCGATCGTGCCCTTCTTGACCGGGCAGATGACCTGCACCTCCTCCATGCTGTCGCCTGCCTCGATGCGCCGCATGTATTGCGCAAGCGTCTGCGCCAAGGTGTCGTCCGCACTCGCCGCCGGGAGGAACACAAAGTCCCCCGCGGAAAAGAGGTCGATCTGTTCGCCCAAATTGACCTTGTGCGCGTTGAGCACGAGGTTGCCGCCCGCGCGAAAGACCTCCTCGAGCACGGTCGAGGGCACGGCCTTGCTCGTCAGGATGTCCTTTAACACATTGCCCGGGCCGACGGAGGGGAGCTGATCCGCATCGCCCAAAAACAGGACGCGCGTGCCCTCCTCCACCGCCGCAAGCAGGCTGCGCATCAGGAATATGTCGATCATGGAGGACTCGTCCACCAAAATCGCGTCCGCCTCCAGCGGGTGATCCTCGTCCCGGCCGAAGCGGCTGAAATCCGCCGCATCCTCGTCGTCCGGGTTCGCGCCGTATTCCAAGAGGCGGTGGATGGTCTTGGCCTGCCGCCCGGTCGCCCCCTCCATGCGCTTGGCCGCGCGCCCCGTCGGCGCCGCCAACAGCGCCACCACGCCGCTTTGTTCAAAGATCTTGAGCACCTGGTTCAAAATCGTCGTCTTGCCCGTGCCCGGACCGCCCGTGATGACGGACACCGGGCTTTCCACCGCCATGCGCACCGCCTCGCGCTGCTTTTCGGACAGCATTTCCTCCGCCGCAAGCACGCGGTCCACGACCTCGCCCGGCACCTCTCGCCGCGGGACGGCGCGCGAGAGCGCCACGAGCTTATAGGCGATATACCCCTCCGCGAGGTACGCCTGACTATCCGCCACGGCGCGCACGGAATTATAGCTGTTTTCCGCCACATAGCCGGACGCGATGAGGGCTTTTAGAGCCTCCTCGGCCTCGGCCGGCTCGACCTGCAAAAATTCCTCCGCCCGGCGGAGCAGCAGCCCCTCGGGCAGGCAGGTGTGGCCGGAGAGCATGCTCTGCTTTAACACATGGCGGATGGCGCTCTGCGTGCGCAGGTCGCCGTACTTTTCCGCGCCCAGCGTCTCGGCGATGCGGTCCGCCTTGGCAAAGCCGATGCCGCGCACATCGTCCATCAATCGGTATGGGTTTTTCTCTATCAAAAAAGGCGCACCGCTGCCGTACGCCTCATAGGCGGCCATCGCCTCTTTGATGCTGAGCCCCATGCTTTGCAATTGCATGACGATGCCGCGCACCGTCTGCATGTCCATGAACTGTTCGTGGATCCTGCGCGCCTGTTTCAAACTGATCCCGTGCACCTCGGCCAGCCGGTCGGGGTCGTTTTCGATGATGGCAAAGGTCTCTCCGTGAAAGCGGTCGACGATGCGCCCCGCCGTCACCTCGCCCACGCCTTTGATGAGCCCGCCCGCCAAAAACAGGCGGATGCTCTCGTCGCTCTCGGGCATGCGGGACTCCATGCCCGTCACCTTGAACTGCCGGCCATAGGTCTTGTGCGTCGTGTATCCGCCATAGAACCGGACATATTCCCCCGGCTGCACGAGGGGGATGCTGCCGACACAGACGATCAGGTTGCCCTCCGCCTCCAATTCCAGCACGGTATAGGAATTCTGTTCATTGCGATAGATGATGTCGGCAACGGTGCCCTCGATGTATGACAAATTAAAGTTCCTCTTTCAGCGCGTCCACCAGGTCGAGCTTTTCCCACGGCAGGTCGAGGTCGCGGCGGCCGAAATGCCCATAGGCCGCCACCGGCGCATAGGAGATGTCGCGCAGGTGCAGGCGGTCGATGATCCCCGCGGGACGCAGGTCAAAATGCTTGCGGATGATCTCCGCCAACCGTTCGTCAGACACCTTGCCGGTGCCGAAGGTCTCGGCAAACACGCTCACCGGGCGCGCCACGCCGATCGCGTAGGCGAGCTCGATCTCGCACTTGTCCGCGAGGCCCGCCGCCACGATGTTCTTGGCCACATGCCGCGCCGCATAGGCCGCGCTGCGGTCCACCTTTGTCGGGTCCTTGCCCGAGAACGCGCCGCCGCCGTGCCGGCCGTAGCCGCCGTAGGAGTCGACGATGATCTTTCGGCCCGTGAGGCCGGAATCGCCCTTAGGGCCGCCCACGACGAACCGCCCCGTCGGGTTGATGAGAATTTTCGTGTCTTTGTCCAACATGGCGGGGTCGAGCGTTTTCCGAATGACCTCTTCATAGATGCCTTCCTTGAGGTCGGCATAGGAGACCTCCTCCACATGCTGCGACGACACGACCACCGTGTCGATGCGGCGCGGGCGGGAAGCCTCGTCGTATTCCACCGTGACCTGCGCCTTGCCGTCCGGCAGGACGAAGTCCAAAATGCCCTGCTTGCGCACATACGCCAGACGGCGGGTCAGATCGTGCGCCGCCGTGATGGCATAGGGCATGAGGGTGTCCGTCTCGTTGCAGGCATAGCCGAACATCATGCCCTGGTCGCCCGCGCCGATGTCGAACACGCCCTGTCCGCGGCTTTCAAGCGCGTCGTCCACGCCCTGCGCGATGTCCGGCGACTGCCCGTCGATGCAGACGAGCACACCGCAGTTGTCCGCATCAAAGCCCGTCTTGCCGCCGACATAGCCGATGCGGCGGATGGTGTCGCGCGCGACCTTTTGCATGTCCACATAGCCGCTCGTCGTGATTTCGCCCATCACGAGCACGATGCCCGTGTTGACCGCCACATCACAGGCGACGCGCGCCTGCTTGTCCTGTGCCAGAATCGCGTCCAAGACGCTGTCGGAGATCTGGTCGCAGATTTTATCCGGATGTCCTTCCGTCACGGATTCGGAAGTGAATAATCTTTGCATCTTCGTTCCTCGCTTCTATCTATAAAATTTGCATTTTTGACATTCCTGTACAACATACAGTATAGCCCAGGATCGCGGGCATTGCAATGCGTTTTTGCGAACTCTTTGCCATGCGGGCATTGCGAGGGGGCGTTCGCGTATGATAGACTGAAAACAGAAGCATACTAAGCGAAATTGGAAAGGAGCTTTTGCATGTACGACTTTCTTAGCCATCTGGATGCGGCGCTTTTGCCGCACCGCGAGACCATGCTGGCGGCGGAGCGCGACCTTTGGGCGCACCCCGAGACGGGATACCGCGAATGGTACGCCAACAAGTATTTGAAGGAAATTTTTGAAAACCTCGGCTATGCCCCGGTCATGGCCGGCAACATCCCCGGGTTCTATGCCGACTTCGACACCGGCCGCCCCGGCCCGCACATCGCCATCTTCGGCGAGATGGACAGCCTCATCTGCGCCAACCACCCGGAAAGCGCGCCCGAGACGGGCTATGTCCACGCCTGCGGGCATCATGCGCAGTGCGCGGCGCTGCTTGGCATCGCGGCGGCGGTGCGCGACCCGGGAATCGCGAAACACCTGTCCGGCAAAGTTCGCTTTTTGGCCGTCCCGGCGGAGGAGCTTTTGGAGCTCGGATACCGCGAAGGGCTGCGGCAAAAGGGCATCATCCGCTACTTCGGCGGCAAGGTGGAATTCCTCTACCGCGGGTATCTGGACGGCATCGACGCGGCCTTTATGGTACACACGGCGGCCTATGACCGCATGATCGGCTTCCCGGTCGGCTCCAACGGGTGCCTGTCCAAGAACATCACCTTCCACGGCAAGTCCGCGCACGCGGGCGGCGCGCCCGAGCACGGCATCAACGCGCTGTACGCGGCGAACCTCGGCCTTACGGCCATCAACGCGCTGCGCGAGACCTTTGTGGACGACGACCACATCCGCGTGCACCCCATTCTGACCTCGGGCGGCACGGCCGTAAACGCCATCCCCGAGACGGTCACGATGGAAAGCTATGTGCGCGGGGCGAGCCTGGACAGCATTTCCGCCGCCAACGAAAAGGTCAACCGCGCGCTCGCGGCGTCGGCGCTCGCCATGGGCGCGAATGTGGGGATCTCCGACCTCATGGGGTATTTCCCGCTCAACCCGAACGAGGAACTCACCGAACTCGGCTTCTCGGTTGCGTCCGCGCTGTTCGGCGAGGACCAGGTCGTGCGCGAGACGCGCTGGGGTACCGGCTGCACGGACATGGGCGACATCGCAAGCGTGCTGCCCGCGCTGCACCCATATGTCGCAGGGGCCAAAGGGCAGGGCCACGGGGCGGATTACGGCATCGCCGACCCGGAAAAGGCGGTCGTCGCCTCGGCCAAGTTCCAGCTGGCGCTCTTGTGCGCGCTGTTGGAGGACGGCGGGCAGCGCGCCTATGCCGTGAAGGAGCATGCCAAATTGCGGTTTTCCAGCTTCGCGGAATACTTCGCCGCGGTCGACGCGCTCGAGTTGCACAAGACGGCCATCCAATACGCCGAGGACGGCAAGGCCGAGGTCGCCTGGAAATAAGGCGAGCGCGGCGCGCAAATAGACATGCGGCAAAGATGCGCTAAGTAAAAAACCGAAAAAGCGCAAAATCTGCCCGCACTTTGCCTGCCAGCGGGCTGGCGGGCGCCTATGCCGCATCGGCGAATGAAAAGGCAGAATACACAAAAGAGCGGAACCCGCGTGGTCCCGCTCTTTTTGATGCTGCCAAATTCGGTTTTCCGCGCCGAAGGCGTTTGTCGGCCGCGCGCTCCGCGGCAAGGGTATCTGCGCCCACGGTTCCTCGGCACATTGCTGCGCGCAGGGTTTCCATGCCGCCGGGCTTCCCGGAAAGGCCGACCCCCTCTGATGGAAGGCATATTCCCCACCTTCGGGCATTTTCTCGCCACATTCCTCCCGCCGCAGGCCATGGCTGCCTCTTGCAGGCGATGTCCGGCAAAGACGCCTGCGCCCGCATCATGCCGCCGGGCTTTGCCGACCGCGTTTCACCGGCGCGTCAGGCGTTTTCCGCCCCGCCTTCGCCGAAGGCCGCGTTCGCGAGGCGGCCGAATTCCGCGGGGGAAAGCGTCTCCGCCCGGCGGCCGCCCTCTACCCCCGCCGCAGAAAGGATGCGCGCCGCATCCTCTCCCTTGATGCCGAAGGAGGCCTTCAGGTTGTTGGCGATCGTCTTGCGGCGCATGGCGAACAGACCGCGCACCATCTTGGCATACGCGCTGCGCGCCGCCTCTACGCACACGTGCGGGCGAAACTGCACGATCGCGGAATCCACCTCCGGCGCAGGCAGGAAGCAGCTCCGCCCCACGGGGAACAGCACCTCCGCCCCGCCGTAATACGCCGCCGACGCGGTGATCGCGCCGTAATTCTTGTCGCCCGGCCGTGCGGTCAGGCGCGCCGCGACCTCCTGCTGCACCATCGCCGTAAAGCACGTGGGCAGCGCCGGGCTTTCCAGCACCTTCAGGAGGCATTTGGCCGTGATGTAGTACGGCAGGTTGCCCGCGACCGCAAAGGGCTGCCCGTCAAAGTATTCCCGCGCGACCTCGGCGAGATCGATCTTCAAAAAATCCGCGTGCAGCACCTGCACATGGTCCTGCCCCGCGAGCGTCTCCTGAAGCACGCCCAGCATGCCGCGGTCAATCTCCACCGCGACGACCCGCCCCGCGCGCCGCGCGAGCTGCAAGGTGAGCGCCCCCGGGCCGGGGCCGATTTCGAGCACATTGCCGCCCGGCTCCACCGCCGCGGCCGCGATTTTTTCAACGATGTTCTGATCGATGAGGAAGTTCTGCCCCAGGCTTTTTAGGGGTGCAAGGTTGTGCGCGCGCAAAAGCGCGGACAGCTCCGCAGGCGAATAGATGTTCGGCATGGTTCTCTCCTCCAAGGAAAAGCCCCCGGATCCGGGATTCGGGGGCTTGCGTTCTCAATATTTGTCGTAGTAATTCTCGCCGCGGCGGTAGTCGTA
The DNA here is from genome assembly GCA_934555865.1 of uncultured Christensenellaceae bacterium. Classification (GTDB taxonomy): domain Bacteria; phylum Bacillota; class Clostridia; order Christensenellales; family Christensenellaceae; genus QANA01. Next base: position 17,254 of record CAKTFI010000004.1, read on the forward strand.
ATACACCGTCGTGCCGTAGATGTCGATGTTGTCGAGCGACTTGCCCGTGCCGATCGCGACGCAGGAAATTGCGTCGTCCGCCACATAGCAGGGGATCTTGGTGCGCTCGGACAGCAACCGGTCGAGGCCATAGAGCAGCGCGCCGCCGCCCGTCATGCAGATGCCGTTTTCCGCGATATCCGCCGCGAGTTCCGGCGGGACCTTTTCCAGCACGCTGTGCACCGTCTCCATGATGAGGTTCAAGGGTTCCTGGAACGCCTCGATCGTCTCGTTGGAGCTAATCGTGATCGTCTTGGGGAGGCCGGACACGAGGTTTCGACCCGTGACCTCCATATAGGCCTCCTCGCGCCGCGGGAAGGCGGACCCGATGTTGACCTTGATGTCCTCCGCCGTGCGCTCACCGATGATCATGTTGTACTTCTTCTTGATGTAGCCGATCATGGCGTCGTCGAACTTGTCGCCCGCGCACTTGATGGAGTCGCTGATGACTGCGCCGCCAAGCGAAATGACCGCGATGTCCGTCGTGCCGCCGCCGACATCCACGACCATCTGTCCAACCGGCTTGGCAATGTCCAGCCCTGCGCCGATGGCCGCCGCGATGGGTTCTTCAATAAGGTGCGTCTGCCGCGCGCCCGCGTCCTCACATGCCTCGATGAAGGAGCGCTTTTCCACCTCGGTCACGCTGCTCGGCACGCACACAACGACCCGCGGCTTGAAAAACAGCTTGCGCCCGATGACCTTTTGCAGGAAGAAGCGCAGCATGCGTTCCGTGTCGTGGAAGTTGGAAATCACACCCTCGCGGAGCGGCCGCACCGCAACAATGTTGCCCGGCGTGCGCCCGAGCATGACGCGCGCCTCCTCGCCCACGGCCACCATCTGGCCGGAGTTGCGGTCGATCGCGACGACCGACGGCTCGCGCAGCACGATCCCCTTGCCCTTGATGTATACCAGCACATTGGCCGTCCCAAGGTCGATACCAATGTCATTATAATCAAACAAACCCATTGTATGTATGCTCCCAATCTTTCCCATAGTAAGCCGGAAAGCGCGCCCGCAGGCGGACATTCCTTTTTACAATCATATACTAGGAGCGTGTAATTTTCAAGATTTATTTGATTTATTCATACTTATTTCATGCTCGTATCGCGCCGGTGTGCGTATTTCTGGCGGGTCGCCTCGCCGCCGCGGATATGCCGCTCCTCGCGGTTGTATGCGAGCACGGCGCGCACCTCGGCCGCAAACAGCGGGTCGATCTCGCCTAGGCGCTGCGTCACATCCTTGTGTACCGTCGACTTGCTCACGCGGTATTCCCGCGCCGCCTGCCGGACGGTCGCCCGGTTTTCCACGATATAGCCCGCGATCTCTAGCACGCGTTCTTCGATATATTCCTTCATGCCTTTCTGCCCCGTTCCCTTTCTTTATTCCTATGCCTATGCCGCGGGGCGGGGGAATATTTCAAAATTTGGGCAGACGATTTTCCTCTCCCGCAAAGTTCCTATCCGAAAAATAAAAAAGCCTCTAAACGAGCCGTTTTTCGCCACTTTCTCGGAAATTGGATCGGAAAGTCCACCTCATTTGCGATTTTCCTACTTGCCTGTTTTTTCCATGTGGTGTATACTAGAGCATAGATATGTGCGGCGCAAACGGCCGCTAAACGAAAAAAGGAGATTTAGAAGATGGATCGAATTGCTGAACGAATCCGCATGGGACAGGAAGACGCCAAGATGCTGGCCGCGATCGACCAGGCATCGCTCGACGCGCTGGCGCAGGCCATTGTAGATGCTAAGCGCATCTATGTTGCGGGTTGGGGCCGCGCAGGCAACTGCGTAAAAATCCTCGGGATGAACTGCTCGCAGATGGGACTCACGGCGCACATCTGCGGCGATAACACCACCCCGTCCATCCACGAAGGCGACCTCTTGGTCGTGGGATCCGGATCGGGCAACACCCGCACCATCGCGCTTTTGGCGCAGCAGGCCAAGGATCACGGCGCGAAGCTCGCGCTCATCTCCCGCACTGCGGATTCCACAATTGGCAAGATCGCGGACATCACTGTGGTCATCCCGGGCGTGGAAAAGCCGGAAGGCGCACCGGCCGGCACGGGCGGCAGCTTCTATCATGTCCTTGTGCAGACGGTGGATATGATCCGCGGCTATGTATGCGAAATGATCGGGGTCACGAGCGCCGACATGCATTATAACCACAACAACCTGGAATAATGCGTCCCCAGGCGGGGCTATGCGGCTTTCGAATGAGAAGCCCCGCTCATGCCCCGACGGGCGGAGAATATATGCTTCTCCGCCCAAAGCAGAATGTTCAAACACAGCGCACCGGGAATTCGGCGCGCCCTACTTTCTTCCTTCGGGAAGCATGCGCACTGCGCAAAAGGAGAAACCTATGAATCGATTTGCAGAACGGATTCGCGTCGGTCTGGAAGACGCGGAAATGCTGGCCAACATCGACCAGGCACAGTTGGACGCGATGGCACAAGCCATCATGGATGCCAAGCGCGTCTATATCGCGGGCTGGGGCCGCGCGGGCAACTGCGTGAAGATCCTCGCGATGGACTGCTCGCAGATGGGCATGGAAGCGCACATTTGCGGCGACAACACCACCCCGTCCATCCATGAGGGCGACATCCTCATCATCGGCTCCGGCTCGGGCACGACCAAGACGATGGTCATCCTCGCCGAGGAAGCCAAGGAGCACGGTGCAAAGCTCGGGCTCATCTCGAGCAACGCCCAGTCCACGATCGGCAAGATGGCGGATTACAACATCGAGATCAAGCGCCTGCCCAAGCGGAACGGCGAGACCGAGGACACCTTGTCCGGCGGCACCTTCTATCATGTCATGCTGCAGACGGTAGACATCCTGCGCATGTACATCTGCGACGAAAAGGGTCTCACCTTAAAGGACATTGTGTACAACCACAACAACCTGGAATAACTCATTTTCGGCCGGCCCTGCGGGGCCGGTTTTTTGGTGCAAAAAAGAGCAGCAGCCGTTTTTCGCCGCCGTTTCTTACCCGCCCGCAAAGAAAGCGCGGCTCTCCTCTTGCGACGGCAAAGTGTGCCGTGCTACAATGAAAATGTAAAATTTTTCGGGGTAGCACAGCTCGCCCCGGCATCCTATCTTAAGAAAAGAAAGAGGCACTGTCTATGAAAAAAATCATCGCGTATGGAACCCCTTTCATGGATTTTCTCGTCGGGCTTGACCACCTGCCGTCTAAGAAGGACGAAGGCGCGCGGATCCAGCAGACGAGCTGGCAGGGCGGCGGCAAGGTCGCCAGCGCGCTCGCGGCCGTGGGGCAGCTCGGCGGCGAATCCTCCATGATCGGTACGATCGGTGCGGACGCCTACGGCAAGTTCCTGCTGGAGGATTTCGCCTATTACCATGTCGACACCTCGCACATGATCCCGGATGGGCAAAACGGCTTTTCCGTCGTGCTGTCCGACCCGGTCACACACGGGCGCAATATCCTAAGCCGCACGGGCACTTCCCGGCCGTACACCTTGGAGGACATCGACGAGGCGTTCGTCGCGGCGCATGACATTTTGCACCTCGAACGCGCGACGCCGGTCTCGCACCGCCTCGCGGACATCATCCACGCCGCGGGCGGCAAGGTCGCGTTTGACGGCGACGGTTTTTCGCAGGACACGCAGGACATGCTCCCCAAGATCGACATCTTCATCGGCTCGGAGTTCTACTACAACGCGCTGTTTGGCGAAGGCGCGAGCAGCGACGCCGGCAAGTACCCGGAAAACCTCGCAAAAGTGCGCGCCATGGGGCCGGAGATCGTCGTGTTCACCTTCGGCGACAAGGGCTCGGCCGTGCTGTCGGACGACGGATACTATTTTGCACCGGGGTACGCCGTGGAGGTCGTGGACACCGTGGGGGCGGGCGATGTGTACCACGGAGCCTACCTGTTCGCCATCGCAAAGGGCATGAGCCCGGCGGACAGCGCGCAGTTTGCCAACGCCGTCGCCGCCATCAAGTGCACGAGCATCGGCGGGCGGTCGGGCATCCCGAATTACGAGATGACGATGCAGTTCATGCAGACCGGCTCCTGCGACCGCACGCTCATCGAGCAAAAGCGGCAGCGCTATGAGAGCTTCGGCGGGCACGGAGCAGCCACCCAATCCTAAAAATCGCAAAACCGTGCGGCCTCGCAAACGCGGCGCCGCACGGTTTTGTATGCGCTGCAAAGGGCGGTTTTCTCTTCCTTTCGCGCTTTTCTCCCCGTGTAAACTGTGGTACAATAAGCCTGCCGCAGAAGTATGCGGCCAACCCGGGCCAAGGCCCGTGAATACAGAGGGTTTGAAATGACAGAATTGCGTGCATTTATCATCGAAACGGCGAAAGAGGCTGGCAAGATCATGCTGGAGGCCGTGGATATTAAAAAGAAGCAGCAGGAAAAGAGCGGGGACTATAACCCGGTCACGGCCTATGATGTGGCCGTGCAGAACTTCCTGTTTTCGGCGCTTAAACAGCGGCTGCCCGAGGCGAAGTTCATCGGCGAGGAGGTCGGCACCGACACGCCCACGCCGCTCGCCCACGGGTATAGCTTTATCATCGACCCCATCGACGGCACAACCAACTTCATCCAGAACTACCGCCACAGCTGCACCTCCATCGCGCTTTTGCGGGACGGCGCGCCCTATATCGGCGTGGTGTATAACCCGTATAACGGCGATATGTTTTCCGCCGAGGCGGGGCAGGGCGCGTGGCTCAACGGGGAGCCCATCCACGCCTCCGACCGACCGCTGGAGGAAAACCTCGTGGGATTTGGCACCTCGCCCTATTACCGGCACATCCCGCACTATTTCGACGGCACCTTCGAGGTGTTAAAAAAGCTGTACCCGCATTGCCAGGATCTGCGGCGGAGCGGGTCGGCAGCGCTCGACCTGTGCTATGTGGCCTGCGGGCGCACGGGGCTGTTTTTCGAGCTCATCCTTTCGCCCTATGACTTCGCGGCGGCCAGCCTTATCGTGCAGGAGGCGGGCGGCGTGACCACACAAATGGACGGGAGCCCGCTCGACTTCTCCTGTGGCGTGAGCGTGCTCGCGGCGGGCCCGGCAGCCTACCGGGAATACTTTGACATCATGAGGTGAGCAGGGACATCCCATGGAACAAATCACCATCGAAGAATGCGACCGCGTACAGGTGTGCGCGGGCACGGTCGTCTTTTAAGGAGGGCGCATGAAAAGAAAAATTTCCGGCGAACAGGCGGGGTTCCTGCTCATCTTTTTCTCGGGCGTGCTGTGGGGAGGCAGCGGCTTGTTCGTCAAATGGATAGGCTCACTCGGCGCGACGCCCGTATTCTCGAGTTTTTGCCGCATGGCCTTTGCGCTGCCCATCCTGGCGGGGCTGACGCTTGTAAAGTTCGGCCCCCAGGCGTTTCGGGTCAGCCGGCGCACGCTGTTATCCTGCGCGCTCATGGGCTTTGTGTGCCAGGCAGCATACAATTTCTGCTACAGCTTTGCCGTGGACGAGCTGGGCGTGTCCGTGAGCGCGGTGCTGTTGTACCTCTCGCCCGTGTTCACCTGCCTGTTCGCCTACTTCCTGTTCCGCGAGCCGATCGGATGGCGCAAGGTCGCGGCGCTTGTCATGAACATTCTCGGGTGCGCGCTCACCGTGACGGGCGGCAACCTTACTGGGATCACGCTATCCGTGCGCGGGCTGTTGTTCGCGCTGGCGGCGGCGCTGTGCTATTCGCTATCTGCCATCCTTGGGCGGTTCGCCACTGCCCACGCCAATCTCTATGCGGTCGGCACCTATAACTTCCTGTTCGCCACGCTCTTTTTGCTGTTCACGCAGCCGTGGCAGGGCATGGCGGGCAAGCTAAGCCCGATGCTGCTGCTCGCGGGGTTCCTGTATGGGCTCATCCCGACGGCTCTCACCTACCTATTGTACTTCACCGGGCTGCAAAAGATCCGCGAGACCGGGCGCGTGCCCGTCATCGCCTCGGTGGAGACGGTGGTGGCGACGCTGGTCGGCATCGTCTTTTTCGGCGAGACGGTCGGGCTTGCCAACTGGCTCGGCATCGCGCTCGTGCTGTGCTCCATCCTGCTATTGAACACGAAAAAGGATTCCTAAACAAAAACACCCCTTCCGCCGCTTCCCGGCAGAGGGGGTGTTTTGTCGTTGCCTATTTTGAAAAAATCAGAACAGCCCGGTGATGACGCCGTTTTCGTCCACATCGATGCGCTCTGCCGCCGGTTCCTTCGGGAGCCCCGGCATGGTCAAAATGTCGCCCGTCTGCGCGACGAGGAAGCCCGCGCCCGCGCTCAGCCGCAGATTGCGCACCGTGACCGTAAAGCCCGTGGGCGCGCCCGGCTTTTTGGCGTTGTCCGTGAAGCTGTACTGCGTCTTGGCCATGCACACGGGAAGATTGCCGTATCCCTGCTTTTGGAACTGCCGGAGCTGCCGCTTGGCCTCGGGCGAGAATTTTGCGCCCGTGCCGCCGTACACGCGCGTCACGATCTTGTCCACCTTGGTCTCGAGCGGGTCGTCCAGGTCATAGGCATAGGAAAGCGCGCTCGGCTGCTCGCACAGGCGCACGACCTCTGCCGCCAGCGCCTCGCCGCCTGCGCCGCCCTTGGCCCAGACCTCGGACAGCACGGCATTCACGCCGAGCTCGCGGCATTTCTGCATGACGAGCGCCGTCTCCGCCGGGGTGTCCGTCGGGAAGGCATTGAGCGCCACGACGCAGGGCAGGCCAAAGACCTCGCGAATGTTTTTCACATGCCGGAGCAGATTGGGCAGCCCCGCCTCCAGCGCGGGGAGGTTTTCCGCCGTGAGGTCGCCCTTAGCCACGCCGCCGTGCATCTTGAGCGCGCGCACCGTCGCGACGAGCACCACCGCCGCGGGCAACAGCCCCGCCATCCGGCACTTGATGTCCAAAAATTTCTCCGCGCCGAGGTCCGCGCCAAAGCCGGCCTCCGTCACGGCATAGTCGCCGAGGCGCATCGCCATGCGCGTCGCCGTCACGGAATTGCACCCGTGCGCGATGTTAGCGAACGGCCCGCCGTGCACGAGCGCGGGCGTGCCCTCCAGCGTCTGCACGAGGTTGGGCTTCAGGGCGTCCTTTAGAAGCGCGGTCATCGCGCCCGCCGCGTGCAAATCCCCCGCCGTCACCGGGTCGCCCGCATAGGTATAGCCCACGACGATGCGGGACAGGCGCACCTTGAGGTCGGCCACCGAAGTCGCGAGGCACAGCACCGCCATAACCTCGGAAGCGACCGTGATGTCGTATCCATCCTCGCGCGGGACGCCGTTGGCCTTGCCGCCGAGACCGTCCACCACGAAGCGCAGCTGCCGGTCGTTCATGTCCACGCACCGCCGCCAGGTGATGCGCCGCGGGTCGATGCCGAGCGCGTTGCCCTGGTAGATGTGGTTGTCGATCATGGCCGCGAGCAGGTTATTCGCCGCGCCGATCGCGTGAAAGTCGCCCGTAAAGTGCAGGTTGATGTCCTCCATCGGGACGACCTGTGCATAGCCGCCGCCGGCCGCGCCGCCCTTCATGCCAAACACCGGCCCGAGCGACGGTTCGCGCAGCGCCACCGCCACGCGCTTGCCCAGCCGCCGCATGCCGTCCGCCAGGCCGATGGTCGTGGTCGTCTTGCCCTCGCCCGCGGGGGTGGGTGTGATGGCCGTCACGAGGACGAGCTTTCCCGGCGCTGCCGCCGCGTTTTCCAAAAAAGAAAGGTCGATCTTGGCCTTGTATTTCCCATAGGGCTCGAGGCATTCCTCCGGGATGCCCGCCTGCGCCGCGATGTCCGCGATTGGCTGCATCCGCGCCGCCTGCGCGATCTCAATATCCGTCTTCATGTGTCCGCTTTCCTCCTGCACACAACATTCTCCTCCTATTATCGCCGATTTTGCCGCGCGTTGCAATGCTTTTGCCGCAAAAGGCGCAAAAAAGGCGAACCTTTGGGCCCGCCTTTCGGAGAAATCGTTCAGTTTTTCGCGCAATGCTCGATGATGGCGCGGACAAAGTCCCAGGTCCGCGCGACCGAGGCGATGTTGACGCGCTCGTCCGGGCTATGCGCGCCCTCCGCGTCCGGCCCGATCGCGACGACATCCATGCCCGGCGCCTTCGCGCGCAACAGCCCGCATTCCAGCCCGCCGTGGATCGCGTGCTGCACCATGTCGCGCCCTGTCTGTTCCTTATACAGGCGGCAGAGCAGGTCGCGCAGCGGCGAGACCTGTTCATAGGCCCAGCCGGGGTAACGCGAGGTGAGGTGGAAGGCAAAACCCATCGCGTCCGCCAGGATGCGCAGGCGCTGCTCGGTCGCGTCGTTTAAGCTCTCCATGCTCGCGCGGGGCGAGAAGGTAACGGTCACGGTGTCGCCCTCGGTCGTGACCACGCCCATGTTGCTCGACGCGTCGACAAGGCCGGGGATGGAGTGGCTCATCGCGAACACCCCGTTGGGCGCGAGGCAGAGCAGCCCCCAGATGCGGCGGCTGTCCTCCGCCGACATCATATCCGCGCTTTCCTCTACCGCTTCGGTCACGATGCGGAAGGCTGCGTCCGCCGAACCAAGCTCGGCACGGATGGTTTCCTCCATCGCGTGCACTGCCTTCGCCGCGCAGTCGCGGCAGGCCACGGCCACGACCGCCTCCGCCTCGCGCGGGATGGCGTTGTCCTTGCTCCCGCCCGAGACGCGCACGAGATTTGCCTCAGGGATGGCCGCCAGCACGCGCCCCAGGATGCGGTTTGCATTTCCAAGGTACTTGTCGATCTGCCCGCCGCTGTGGCCGCCCGCCAGGCCGGTCACAAAGATGCGCAGCGCCTGCCCCGCGAAGGGGACGCGGGTCACTTCGCGCGAAAGATCGACGCGCATGCCGCCCGCGCAGCTCACCGTCACCGTGCCCTCGCCGCCGCAGTCCATGTTGACCATGCGGCGCGCGTGAATCTTGCTCCCGTCAAAGGCGGCCGCGCCGATGAGGCCGACCTCCTCCTGCGCCGTGAACAGGCATTCGAGCGCGGGGTGCAGCAGGCTGTCGTCGTCCAGCGCCGCGAGCATGTACGCTACGGCGATGCCGTTGTCCGCGCCGAGCGTCGTGCCGTCCGCCGTGACCCAGCCGTCCACCACCTGCAGGCGGATCGGGTCGCGCAAAAAGTCATGCGCGACCTCCGCGTTCTTTTCGCAGACGATGTCCGTATGCCCCTGCAGCATGAGCGGCGCCGCCTCACACCCGGCCGAGGCCGGTTTATAGATCATCACATTGTGCACCGCGTCGCGGTAGCTCTCGAGCCCATGGGCGCGCGCGAACGCCTCCAGATAGTCTGCGATGCCCGCCTCGTTGCCGGATCCGCGCGGAATGGCGCTGATCTCTTCAAAATAATGCCAGACCCGCTCCGGGGCCTGTCCGTGTAAAATCTCCATACGCTGCTTCCTTTCTATACGAAATTGCTACCTTCATTATACCAAACCGCGCGCAATTTGCCAGGGGAAATTTTGTGAGCATTCCAAAAATTCCCACCGTTTGCAAAGAGCACTTCCTTGCGGGTGGGGGGATGCTTTATGGCAGCGCCCCCCCTCCCGATGGCCCAGCCGGTGCAAAGGCTGTCCCTGCCCGCAGCAACGGCGCACACAAGGGCCGGTCATGCCGGCACAATCTCTTGCGAGCGCGGAAAAATCCGCCTATAATAGCGGATAGGAGGAAGAGATATGCAGCAGACATTTTTTGAAACCGACGAGACACAGCCCCTGGCCGCGCGGCTGCGCCCCACGACGCTCGACGAATTCGCCGGGCAGAAGCACCTGCTCGGCGAGGGCAAGGTGCTGCGCCGCCTGATCGAAAACGACCGCATTTCCTCCATGATCTTCTGGGGGCCGCCGGGCGTGGGCAAGACGACGCTCGCGCGCATCATCGCGCACCAGACCAAGTCCGCGTTCATCGACTTTTCGGCCGTGACGAGCGGCATCAAGGAGATCCGGCAGGTCATGCAGAAGGCGGAGGACAACCGCCGCTTCGGCGAAAAGACCATCCTGTTTGTGGACGAGATTCACCGCTTCAACAAGGCGCAGCAGGACGCCTTCCTGCCCTTTGTAGAGAAGGGGAGCATCCTGCTCATCGGCGCGACGACGGAAAACCCGTCCTTCGAGGTCAACGGCGCGCTGCTCTCGCGGTGCAAGGTGTTCGTATTACAGCCGCTGTCGACGGACGACCTGACCGGGCTATTGTCGCGCGCGCTGTCCGACCCGCGCGGCTTTGGGCATTACAAGGTGGACATGCCGGAGGAGCTACTCCGCCTCGTCGCCAACTTTGCAAACGGCGATGCCAGAAGCGCCCTGTCCACGCTGGAAATGGTCGTGCTGAACAGCGACATGGAGGGAGATACCATCCATGTCACCCGCGAGGGCATCGAGCAATGCATTTCGCAGAAATCACTCCTCTACGACAAGAACGGCGAGGAACATTACAACCTGATCTCCGCCCTGCACAAGTCGATGCGCAATTCCGACCCGGACGCGGCGCTGTACTGGCTGGCGCGCATGCTGGAGGCGGGCGAGGACCCGCTGTATGTCGCCCGGCGGGTCACGCGCTTTGCGAGCGAGGACATCGGCCTGGCCGACCCGCGCGCGCTGGAGCAGGCCATCGCCGCCTATCAGGCGTGCCATTTTTTGGGCATGCCAGAATGCGCGGTGCACCTCTCGCAGGCGGTCGTGTACCTGTCGCTCGCCCCCAAGTCCAACGCATTGTATGTGGGCTATGAACGCGCCAAGGGCGATGCGCTCCAGGAGCTGGCCGACCCGGTGCCGCTCGCATTGCGCAACGCGCCCACCCGGCTCATGCGCGAGCTGGACTACGGCAAGGGGTATCAATACGCGCACGACGCGGCGGACAAGCTCACCAACCTGCAATGCCTGCCCGATTCCAAGCTCGGCAAGCGGTATTACCGCCCGACCACGCAGGGGTTGGAGGCGCGGTTTGCGGCGCGGCTTGCAGACATTTTGGCGTGGAAGCGCGCGCACGGCGCGAAGGGGGCGGAGGACTGGACAGGCGAGGCACAGGCAGAAGACAACGATGCGCCCGCCCCGACGCAATAAAAACCAACAACAAAAAAACAGGCGGCGCACCCGTTGGCGCACGCCTGTTTTTGCGTTCCCGGAAATCTTGCGGCATGACCGCCGTTTCCTGCCCTTTTCCTGTGGCACGGCCACCGTCCTCCGTGTGGGGCTTGCGGCATGGCCGCCGTTTCCCGCCCTTTTTTTGCGGCATTCTTGCGGCAACGCCGCCGCATTATTCCCGTTTGCCTTCCTCCGCCTGCCGCGCCCGCGCGAGCGCCTGTTCCTCGCGCCGGTCGAGGTAGCGCTTCAACAGGATGTACGCCGCGACGGCCAGCACCGCGCCCAGCAGCATGAACACCTTGTACTTGTTGTAATAGACCATGACGATCTGCCAATTCGCCGAGAGCAGGTACCCCAGCCCCACAAGGATAGCATTCCACACGCCGATGCCCGCCGCGGACGCCGCGCTAAACAGCGCGATATTCTGCTGCGCCAGCCCGGCGACGAAGGAGATATAGGTCCGGCAGAGCGGCACGACCCGGCACAGCCCGACGGACAGCGTGGAATACTTTTCGAATTTTTCCTTGGCGATCAGGATGCCGCCGCCAAATTTGGGGAAGCGCGCCTCGATCTTGCGCAGCAGCGGCACGCCACCGTAGCGCCCGATGGCATAGCAGATGTACGAACCGACGAGCCCCGCCAAAATGCTCAGTAGGTACACCGCGAGGAAGTTGAACTTACCCTGCGCCGCGACCGCGCCCGAGAGAGGCAGCACCAGCTCGCTCGGCACGGGAAAACAGGCATATTCCAGCGCGATCACGAGAAAAATCGCGATCAGGCCATAGTTTTCGATGACATTTGTGATATATTCCGTCATAGCGTTTCTCACCCCATTCCGCAGACATGCGGTTTTTGCAACTTTTCCATTGTAGCACGGCCGGGCCACGCCCGCAAGGCGGGGCGCGCGTTGTTTACACTTCGCTTACAAAGGCGCGTCTGGGAACTGCTCCGGGTGCATCGCCCGGTAATGCCGCCGGTCCATCGCATAGTAGCGGGCGTAACAGAAGCGGTCGTCCATGTGATAGAGCATCTCCTCGCGCTCGAACACAAAGGAAAAGCCGCATTTTTCGATGACGCGGCGCGAATTGTCGTTGAAGTCATAGTGCCCGCACCACACGACATCCACGCCCAGCTCGAACAGCGCGTGGTATAACAGCGCGTTCACCGCCTCGGGGATATAGCCGTTGCCCCAATAGGCGGGGTTCAGGACATAGCCGATCTCGCGCTCCTCCCGGCCGCGGCGGGGGCGGCGGGGGCTGCGCCGGTGCAGGCCGATGCTCCCGATCGGGCGGTTTTCGCTCTTCAGCACGACGGCGCGCGTGTCGCAGTTTTTGTCATGGAGAAATCCGCGGATGGTGATGCGCGTGTCCGCAAGGCTCTTATGCGGCGTCCACCCCGCGTTGGGGCCGACGCGCGGGTCGCGGGCGTATTCAAACATGTCCTCCGCGTCCTCCTCCCGCCAGGGGCGGAGCAGCAGGCGCGGCGTTTGCAGAATCTTCATGCTTCCTCCAAAACGGCGCGGATCGGGGCATACGCGCGGATGAGTTCCTCCAGCGAAACGCGGCAATTGGCCGCGCTCGGCGAGGGAAGGCAGACGGCTGGCCGCCCGGTCGCGGGCAGGCACAGGCGTTCGTAGAGCGCAAAGGCGCGCTTCCCCGTCGTGAACACGGCGCGGATGTCCGCCCCGGCCAAGATGGCCGAAAAGTCGTTGGGTTCCCCGGCGCGGATGCTCGCGTCGGACGCCCCCGCGATCTCGCACCGGCGCAGCACATCAAAGAGGGCGACGCCGTGCCGCAAGGCAAATTCGCGCCGCACCGCCGGGTCTGCCGCCGGGTCCGCTTCGCCGAGCACCGCCGCCAAGACGCGCCAAAAGCGGTTTTGCGGGTGGGCATAGTAAAAGCCCTGCGCGCGCGAGGCGGGCGAGGGCATCGTGCCCAGGATGAGCACGCGGCTATGCGCGTCCCACACGGGCGGCAGGGTGTGCGTGACGACCGCGCGCCCGGTCATAGCGTGAGCGCGGCGTAGGCCCCGCCGCAGGCGGAGAGCAGGTCGTCCGGCGCGAGCTCCATTTGCAGCCCGATGCGCCCGCCGCTCACGAGGATGCGCGCCCGCCCCCGGGCGGATTCGTCGAGGAAGGCGGGAAACGGCTTTTTCATGCCCACCGCCGTGCAGCCGCCGCGCACATAGCCGGTGAGGCCGAACAGCTCCGCCACATGCACCATCGCGACGGACTTGACGCCCGCGGCCTTGGCCGCCTTTTTGAGGTCGAGCTCTGCCCCGACGGGGAGGATGAACACAAAGTGCCCGCCGCCGCCCGCCGTGACCAGCGTCTTATACACCTCCTCCGGCGGCCGCCCCACGAGGCGCGCGACCTCCTCCCCCGGCAGCGCCGTGTCGCCATGCGGGTATTCGAGCACGGCATAGGCGATCTTTTTCGCATCCAGGATGCGCATTGCATTGGTTTTTTGCAGCTTTTTCGCCATGAGCTTTTCCGCCTTTCCGCCCGAGCCGCCTTTTTGGTGCGCGCAGGCCGCCTGATGCCGCGCCTGCCCCCGGGTCGTTTGCTCCCCCTATCATACACCCTTTTGCCCGCGAGGGAAAGATGCCTGCGCAGGCTAAGCGCAGCGCAGGCCGAAAAGAAACCGCCTACCATGCGGATGCAAAGGACGCGGAACAACCGCCGCCGAGGCGGAAAAGCGGCGCCTCCGCCCGGCAGGCAATGTCTCCAAGTGGCGCCGGGATCATAAGGAGGCGTATGCAATTCCCCGGCACGGCAGGCAATGCCCGCCGCAAACATTCCTCACCCGAACAGGGCCCGCCGAAGCGTCCGGGCAAGCGCCGCCTCGTCCGCCGCCGCCTCGTCCGGCGAAAGGCCGCGCCGCGCGCAGAAGTCGCGGACGAGGTTGCCCGCGAAGTCGTGCAGCGACAGGCCGTCCAGGAGCGCCTCCACCGCCTCCGCGGCGTCCCAGCCCTCGAACAGCCCCGCCGCGGCGTCGGGGTCTGCCGCCAGTCCCTCCAGCACGAGCGAGGGCAGCTCCACACACGCCGGGGCAAGCACCGCGTCGCCGAAGTCCAGCAGCGCGAATTCCCCTGCGGGCAGGCGCAGCACATTCTCGCCCGTGAGGTCGGCATGCACGAGCACGCGCCGCTCCCGCCGCGCCCAGACGGTTTTCGCCCGGGCAAGAAGCTCCCGCGCGAGCGCAGGCGGCACCATGTCCCACCGCGGGTTATCTTGGCTGCGCGTGAAGAGGTCGACCGCGCAGGCCGGACAGGCGTTTGGCGGCGCGCCGTGCAGGCGGCGGGCGATCTTTGCGAGTTCCCGCCCGACCGACCGCCTTTCCGCCGCAGAGCCCGCCCGCAGCACCTCGCCCAGCGCCGCGCCGGACAGGAACCCCGTCACAAGGTAGGAAAAGATATACCTGTCCGCCAGCACCCCCGCAGCCACGACGCCCGCCGTGCGCACGCCCACCCGAGCGGCCGCGCGCATCGCCTGCACCTCGCTCTCACAACCCAGCTCCTGCCCCACGCCCGTCTCGGCCGGGGCATAGAGCTTGACGACCAGCTCCCCCACGCGAAACACGGCGTTGGTGCCCGGCGCGAGGGGTTGCAGCTCCCCCAGCGGGAGGCCGTGCCGCCGGAAGATCTCCCGCACGAGCGGCGCAAAGGCTGCCCGGTCGGCAAAGACGCGGCTCCAGTCCGCCCAATTTTGCAAGGTCTCACAAAACAACATTTCTCCCCCTTAATAGGTATACAGCACGCGCACCTGCCCGGTCGCGAGGTCCTTTTCCAGCAGCGCGGCCGCCTGCCGCCGGTATACGCGGTACGCGACGCCCCATTGGGGCACCCGCGTGCCGTACTGCGCGCGGAAACAGACGCGGTCGCGCCCCTTACTTCCCCGCCTTGGCATATTTGCGCGCCAGCTTTTTGGAAAGCTGCGGCGCGGGCTTCTGCTTCCTGGGCGGCCGGTCAGCGCGCTTTTCCGCCACGAACACGAAATACCCGCCCGCCTCCGTCACGCGCACGCCGCCGAAGGTTGCCCGCAGGCGGTTTTCGTACCAATCGCGCCGCTTGGTGACCATGTACAGCCGCCCGCCCACGCGGAGCGCCGCAAAGCTCTGCCGGATGAACTTCTTGGGCACGGAAAAATCCGCGTGATAGGGCGGGTTCGAGAGGATGATGTCAAAGCGCTGCCCGGGGAAGGCGTCCAGCCCGTCGCTTTGCCGGATGCACACGCCGCCCACGCCGTTGGCCTCTGCATTTTGCCGCGCGCATGCGACCGCCGCCGTGTCCACATCGCCAAGGCACACGCCCGCCTCACCCACGCGGAGCGCCGCATAGATGCCCACCACGCCATTCCCGCACCCGAGGTCGAGCACCGCCGCCCCGGGGAACCATTCCACGGCACGAAGCATCTGCCGCGTGCCCTCGTCCAATCCGTCCGGCGAAAAGAGCGTGTCCGCCGCGCACAGGTGCAGGCGCACACCCTCCAATTCTACCGTATATTCCTTCATTGCGTCCTCCTTCCGCACCCGGCGGGAGCATACTTGTGCCGCCCGCCGCGCCGTTCCCATCCTCCGGGGAAGGCTTCCCCGCGTTCCACGCGAAAGCAGCCGCCCGCCGCGCTGCGCAGATGCTCCGCCCGCCTTAGAACAGCTCGTCCAGCAGGCGGTAATATTCGATCCGTTCCCAGTCGGGCTCCCGCCCGAGCGCGCCGAAGAAGGCGTCGATTGGCGCGGATTCGCCCCGGAGCGTTTCGAAATTGTACCGCAGCGACCGCACGCACAGCGAAATATCCTGCCACGGGCTGGCCACGCCCGCCCGCCCGAGGTCGAGGAACCCCGCGACCTGCCCGTCCGCCAAAAACACATTGGGCAGGCAGTAATCGCCGTGCGAGAGCACCGCTTCCTCCTCCGCCGGTTGGCGCGCGGCAAGCTCTGCCACGATGGCCGCCGCCGAGGCGAAGTGCCGGTGGTCGGGGTCGAGATCGTCCATGTCCACCAACCCCCTGCGCGCCCGTGCCATGCCTGCCGCGAGCTTCTTAGGGAGGCGCTGGTCCGATGGGCAATCCCGGATGGGGACTTCCCAAAGCATCCGAAGCCCTTTTGCCAGGGCCCTTGCCGTCCCCACGGGGTCGCGGAGCGCTTCCGGCGCGCAGGCCATGTACCCGGGCAGGGCGGAGAGCAGCAGGTATTGCACGCCCGCCGCCTCCTCTGCCGCAAGGACGCGCGGCACCGGGACTTTGCCGGAAAGCCACAAAAGCATGTCCCGCTCGGCGCGGCTTTGCGCCGAGGCCGTTTCTGCCTTCAAAAAGAGCGTCTCCCCCCCGCGGGTATAGCGGCACACTGCCGCCCGCGACCGGCCGACTGTGTCCGGCACGGCCTCCCAGCCCGAGAGCGACCGGCGGATGCCGGGCGGCAGAGCGTTTTCCGGCCTCATGCCTGCATCCCGAGCCCTAGCGCGTCCGCTGCGTCGCGCATGCCCAAGATCACACCCTCCATGAGCTCGTCGAGCGAAATGCCCATGCGCTCTACCCCGCGGCGGATGACATCGCGATTGCACCCCGCGGCGAAGTGCTTGTCCTTGAACTTCTTTTTGACGGACTTGACCTCCATGTCCATCACGCTGTGCGAGGGCCGCAGGATGGCCGCCGCCGTCACCAGGCCGGTGAGCTCATCCACCGCGAACAGCGTGCGCTCCATGTCGTTTTCCGGCGCGATGTCGCAGCAGATCTCATACCCGTGGCTCTGCACCGCGTGGATGATCCCCTCGTCCACGCCCTCCTTTTGCAGAATTTCCCGTGCGCGGAGGCAGTGCTCCTCCGGATAGAGCTCATAGTCCACATCGTGCAGCAGCCCCACGACGCCCCAAAGCTCCTCGTCCGCCCCCGCCTTGCGAGCGAAATAGCGCATGGCCGCCTCGACCGCCATGCCGTGCTTTAACTGACTGTCTGTCGTCACATATTTCGTGAGGATGCCCCACGCCTGTTCTCTTGTTGGGATCATTTCGTTTCCTCCCTTATATTCTTAATAGAGGCAGTCCGCCGCCTCCAGCACCCGCCGCGTGCGCGCCGGGTCGTTGGTGATGACGCCGTCCACGCCCATCCGGCCGAGCGCCGCGACCGTTTTTTCGTCGTCCACTGTCCACGGGCAGACCTCCAGCCCCGCCTTGTGGATAAGGTCGACGATATGCGGCTCGAACAGCGTCGCATAGTGCGGGTGCAGCGCCTGCGCCCGCAGCGTCGCGGCATACGCCCAGGGCTCGTACAGCCCCGCCTCATACAAAATGGCCGTTTCGGCAAACGGCGCAAAGAACCGAAGCCGCCGCAGCGCGTAGTGGTCGAAGGAGGAATAGCGCACCGCCTCCTCCATCCCCGCTGCCCGCACGGCATCCACGACCTTGCCCTCCAGCCCGTCCGCGTGCGCGCGGCTGTCCTGTTTGAGTTCGATATTCACGCGCAGCCCCGCCTCCCGCGCGAAGTCGAGCACCTCGCGAAGCCGCGGGATGCGGTAGAACACGCCGTCCTGCCGCCCCGCGGCAAAGTTGTGCGCGCAAAGCTCCGCATAGGAAAGCGCGCCGACGCGCCCCGTGCCGTCCGAGGTGCGGTCGATCGTATCGTCGTGACAGACGACAAGCTCTCCGTCGCGGCTCTGCTGCACATCCAGCTCGATGCCGAACGCGCCCTGCTCTGCCGCAAGGGCAAAGGCCGCCATCGTGTTTTCCGGGGCATAGTTCGACGCGCCCCGGTGCGCCCAGACCTTAGCCATGGCCGCGCCTCAGTCCGCCGGGCGGCCGGCAAGCAAAATTTTCGTAAGTTCCGCCGTGTCCGCCGCGATCGCCTCGGCCCCCGCCGCCTCGAGCTCGCCCGGGTCGGCATAGCCATACCCCGCGCCCACGGCGAACAGCCCGGCTTCGCGGGCGCTCTGCATGTCGTACCGCCGGTCGCCCACCATCGCCGTCTCCGCCGGGTCTGCGCCGATCTCCTGCATCGCCCGGGCGACGACCGCGCTCTTCGCGCCGTTGGTGCCGTCCATCTCGCTGCCCGAAATATAGGCGAAATACCCATCCAAAGCGAAGTGTTCCAAGATGCGCGTGGCATAGAACGCCGGCTTGGAGGTCGCGACAGCAAGCGTGCACCCCGCGTCCGCGAGCGTCCGAAGCATCTCCGCCACGCCGGGATAGACGCGGTTTTCGAGGTAACCCACCTTCCCAAACCGCTCCTGATAGAACCGCAGGCCGCGCAGCGCGTCCTCCTCGCTTAGGCCATAGCGCTCCGCAAAGGACTGCCGGATGGGCGGCCCGACCACCCAGTTCATGTCCGAGAGCGGCGGCGGCGTGATGCCGAGCTTTGTAAGCGCGTACTGCGCGCTTTTGAAAATGCCTTCCTTGGAATCGGTGAGCGTCCCGTCCAGATCAAACAAAATGTACTGCATATCTGCACCATCCGATCAGAACTGTTCGTAATGCACCTTGGCCGGGTCGAACCGGTCCTTGGCGACATTTTCCACTTCGCTATATCCGAGCGCGATGGTCGCAAACGGCACGATGTGCGCGGGCAGTTGGAAGAAGTCCGCGACATGCCGCATGCAGTCCTCCTTCGGATAGGTGCCAATCCACACGCCGCCCAGCCCCTCGGCCACGATTTGCAAAAGGATGTTTTCCGTGCAGGCGGCGCAGTCCTGCACCCACCAATCTCCCTCTGCCACCTGCATATTGCCGCAGACAACGATGATTGCCCCGGCCTCCGCCGCCATCTTGCTATAGGGGCTCATGGTCTGTACCATCTGCTTGGCTTCGGGCGAGGTCGCGATCAAAATTTCCCACGGGAAGCGCGCCATGGCCGAGGGCGCGAGCTGCCCCGCGCGGGCGATGCGTTCCAGCTTTTCGTGCTCGACGGGCTTGTTCAGGAATTTGCGGATTGATCTTCTGTGAAAAATGGGGTTCATGTTGTCTCCTTTCGATGCTCCAAAAATGTTCTTTCCTATAATGGTATTCTATCATATCCCGGGCGCAAAAGTACAATGCCTCTGCGGGCGGGAATGCGGCGGAGATGCCGACCGGCCGGGGAAATTTCCCGGTGGCCGGAACAGAAATGCCCCGCGCGCAGGCCGAAGCAGTGCCGGAGCTGTCGCGCATGCTCGGAGCCGCACCTCGGGCAGCTCCAGACAAGCCGCTCATGCAGCAGGAGGGAATGCAAATCGGGCAGAAACATTTTCCCCGGCCATGGGCTGCAACGGGTTTTTCGCGGAGGAGGGAACCATGCGCAGGCCGGGCGCGGCCGGAACAGAAATGCCAGCCGGCCCGTCAAAGCAGAGCGGCCCGCTCCCGCCGAAAGGCCTCCGCCTCTTCCTCGCTATATACCGCCACGCCCGCACGGCGCAGCGCCTCGGCCGTGAGGCCCTCTCCCGCACGGAGCGTGCCTGAAAACGCGCCGTCATAGACGCGCCGCACGCCGCAGGCCGGGCTCTTTTCCTTCAAAATCGCCGCACGGCACCCGTGCTCCCCCGCCAGGCGCACCGCCTCCGCCGCCCCGCGCCGGTAGGCTGCCGTGACATCTGCCCCGGCCGCGGTATACACGCCGTCTCCCCGCCGCTCCGCCGGGGGGCGCGGGGTGGAGAGGCCGCCCAGCTGTTCCGGGCACACGGGCACGAGGGCAAATTCCCCTGCCAGCGCCTGCACCGCGGCGCAGGGCTTGGCGCGGCCGTCATAGCGGCAGGGGACGCCGAGCAGGCAGGCGCTCACGAGCAATGCTTCCTTGGCCGCCCCCGGCTG
The DNA here is from genome assembly GCA_934555865.1 of uncultured Christensenellaceae bacterium. GTDB lineage: Bacteria > Bacillota > Clostridia > Christensenellales > Christensenellaceae > QANA01. Next base: position 37,104 of record CAKTFI010000004.1, read on the forward strand.
CCAGCCGAGCAGCAGGCTGTCGTATGTCCTGCCGCCCCGCTCCTCCCGCCTGGGCAGGAGGCCCAGCGGGCGAAACCCCGCCTTGGTGTAGCAGCGGAGGGCGCGCGCGTTGTCCGCCCGCGGGTCGAGGAGCACGATGTCCGCCCCGGCCTGCCGCGCAAGATAGTGGCACAGCGCGTCGAGCACCCGGCTGCCCACACCCCGCCCCCCATGCGCCGGGTCTACCAACAGGTCGACGGCATAGGGGTGGGCAAAGTCGGCGAGGTCGGCCGCCCCCGCATACTCCGCCGCATCCGCCACGGGGTAGAATTGCACATAGCCCACAGGCGTCCCTCCCATCTCCACCACGCAGGGTACGACCGGGCTTTCGCCCCGCGCGCGCGGGCCGTATTTTGCCCGCACCGCCTCCACGGTCACGCTTCCGTCCACGCCCTTGTACCATTCTGCGATGCGCGGGTCGGCGAGCCAGGCGGCGAGATGCGCATAGTCCGCCGGGCTGTCATCCATCCGCCGCAGAGAAAGCTCCCCCGTCCGCCAAAGTTCCTGCATCTTTCTTCCTCCTCTGCCTTCTTTCTTTCATTGTCGCACAGGCGGCGGGCGAAGGCAACAAAAAAACGGGCCGCTGGAGCGGTCCGTTTCTGTTTAGTTGAAGCCGCGGAATCCCTTGCCGATGATCTCGCTGCTGTTGGTGATCGCGATGAAGGCGTGCGGCTCGTGCTGCCGCACGAAGTTCCGAAGCTGCACGGCCTGTCCGCGCTTCATAACCGTGAGGATGACCGTCTTGGGCATGTGGCTATAGGAGCCTTCCGCCGCGAAGGTCGTCGCGCCGCGGTGCAGCGTGTGCTGAATGAAGTCGCAGATCGGCGCGGGGTCGCTGCAGATGATCGTGAGGTACTTGCACAGGTTGATATTTTCGATCACGCCGTCGATGACGAGCGACTTGGCCATCAGCCCGCAGAAGGAAAACAGCCCCGTCTGGATGTCATAGATGAAGCAGGCCGCGATCGTGATCGTGAGATCGACGAGGAACAGGGCGGAGCCGATGTTCATCGTCGTGTACTTGCGCAGGATCATTGCGAGGATATCCGTCCCGCCGCTGGAGGCGCCCATGTTGAACAGGATCGCAGAGCCAAGCGCCGGGAGCACGATGGCGAAGATGAGCTCCAGCACCGGCTGCGTCGTGAGCGGGACGTCCATGGGGAACAGCTTTTCCAAGAGGCTCAGCGCGGCGGACATGAGCACGCTCACATACACCGTCTTGAACCCAAAGCCCTTGCCCAGAAACAGGAAGCCCACGACCAAGAGCGCCATGTTGATGACGAAGGTGATCGTCCCGGCCGGGATGCCAAACGCCCCCGAAAGCAGGATGGCGATGCCCGTCACCCCGCCGAACGAGAAGTGATTCGGGAATTTGAACACATAGATGCCCAGCACCATGATGAGCGTTGCCAGTGTGAGCATGGCGTATTCCCGCACCGCCGCCCAGACTTTCTTTTGTTGTTGATCCATATCCCAAAAAACCTTGCCTTAGAGCATCTTTGCGCGGAGCTGCTCGCCGGACAGCGGGCTTAGAAGCGCGGGTGCGATGTCGAACACCGTCTTGCAGCCGGCTTCCCCGGCCGCGGCCAGGCGATACACCGCGCGCGCATAGGCGACGATGACCGAGGCCGTGAATTCCGGGTTGGAGTCCAGCTTGAGGCTGTATTCGATGACGGCGTTGTTCTGCCCGGATAGACCGGTCTTGCCGCTGCGGATGACGAAGCCGCCGTGGTTGATGCGGCTGTGGTCGCGCTGGAGCTCCTCGGCGGAGATGAAATGCACCGTCGTGTCATAGTCCGCGAAGTAGTTGGGCATTTCCTTGATTTCCTTTTCGATTTTGGCCGCGTCCGCGCCTTCCTTCAGCACGACATAGCATTCGCGCGTATGCTTCTGCCGCGTGGAAAGTTCCGGGCAGGAACCAGACCGCACGGCCTCGAGCGCCGCCTCGACCGGCACGGTGTACTGCTTGGCGTCGGCCACGCCCTCGATGCGGCGGATGGCGTCGGAATGCCCCTGGCTCACGCCGCGCCCCCAGAAGGTATAATCCGCCCCGTCGGGCAGCACGGCGTTCGCGTACAGCCGGTTGAGCGAGAACATGCCCGGGTCCCAGCCGACCGAGATCATCGCGGTGTGGCCGGACTTCTTCGCCGCCGCGTCCACCGCCGCGAAATGTTCCGGGATGTGCGCGTGCGTGTCAAAGCTGTCCACGACATGGAACAGCTCCGCCATCGCGGGCGTCTGCACGGGCAGATCAGTCGCGCTCCCGCCGCAGAGGATGAGCACATCCACCTCCCCCGCGTGCGCCGCCGCGTCCGCCGCCGCATAGACGGGCACGCCCGGGGTCGCGATCTTTAGTTTCGCGGGGTCGCGCCGCGTGAACACTGCACGAAGCTCCATATCTTTGTTCTGCCGGATCGCGCTCTCCACGCCCCGGCCGAGATTGCCATATCCAAAAATTCCGATTCGCATACGATCACTCCTTACCTGCCGCGTTCCCGCGGCAAATGATTCAGAGCTATTTTATCCCATCCGGCGGCAATATGCCATCCCTCCCGGGCAAAAAGCTGTAAATTTTTCTTCCAAAAAAGGGGGGCTGCCCGGCAGTCCCCCTCCCTTCATTTTTCGCCCCGCTGTTCCAACAGCAAGTACGCTTCCTCGAGCGCGCCCTGCACGGCGATGAGGTCGCGCGTCATGTGGTGCGCCTCGCCCTGCAATTTTTCCGCCCGCTCGGCCAGATCTGCCGCCTGCGCGCTCAGGCGCACAATGCGCTCGCGCAGCCACTCTTCAAAGTTTTCCGTTTCCTGCATCTCTCTACCCCCGTTTTCCCAAGTCGCTTGCCTTCCCCTCAATTTTAAGGGAATTTGACTTAAAAATCAATAAGGGATAATCCCTTATCCCATAATAATAACCATTACGCCCCTAAGGAGGAATGTCCAGCCATGTTTCCGCGCATCCGCAACCTGCGGGAGGACCGCGACCTGACGCAGGCGCAGCTCGCCGCGTACCTGCACATCCATCAAACCACCTATTCCGACTATGAGCTGGGCAATTTGAACATCCCCGCGCCCGTGCTCATCCGCCTTGCGGACTATTACACGACCAGTGTCGACTACCTGCTCGGCCGCACGGACGAATGCCGCCCCTACCCGCCCTGCCGCAGGAAGTGAACAGGCTGTAAGGCCGCCCGCCAAGGCTCGCATCGGAGCATGCGCGGAAAGCATGGGCATTCTCCCTCAGAAAAAACCTTGCAGCATCCCTCCCCGCAAATCTGTGCAACACGCCCATGGGCAAATTCCACCCCCGCGGGGCTTTCCCGGAAAATTTCATTCCCGCGCAGCCTGCCTTTTTCGGGAAAGGACTTCCTGCCGCAGCCCACGCAGAAACATGTGCAAGCAAATCAGGGGGGATTTCCCCAACCTTCCCACCAAAAACCGTCTGCCGCGGCACGCGCCAAGAAGCCGCAAAAATCGCCCACAAAAAAAGGACCCGCCAAGGCAGGTCCTTTCGTTTTATTCCGTTTTTTCGCTCAGCCGCCGAGGTACGCCTTTTTGATGGCGTCGCTCTTGGCGAGCTCGCTCCCGGTACCGGACAGCGTGATGCGGCCGGATTCCAACACATAGGCGCGGTCGGCTACCTTGAGCGCCATTTCCGCGTTCTGCTCGACGAGCAGGATGGTCGTGCCCGCCTTGTGCAGCTCGCGCACGATGTCAAAGATCTGCCCCACGAGGATGGGGGCGAGGCCCATGGACGGCTCGTCCAGCATGAGCAGCTTGGGTGCGGAGATGAGCGCGCGGCCCATGGCCAGCATCTGCTGCTCGCCGCCGGACAGTGTCCCGGCGATCTGGTTGCGGCGCTCCTTGAGGCGCGGGAAGCGGGCAAACACATCCTGCACGCGCGCCTCCGTCGCCTTGCCCGCGGTGTATCCGCCCATTTGCAGGTTTTCCTCCACCGTCATGGCGAGGAAGATGCGCCGGCCCTCGGGCACATGCGCGAGCCCGCGACCGACGAGGCGGTAGGCCTCCTCGTGGCCGATCTCCTGATCCAAAAAGCGGATGCTGCCGGTGCGCGACCGGAGCAGGCCGGAAATGGTCTTTAGGGCCGTGGACTTGCCCGCGCCGTTGCTCCCGATGAGCGAGACGATCTCGCCCTCGTTCACTTCAAACGAGACATCCTTGATGGCGTGGATCTGCCCATAGTATACATTGATGTTTTCAACAGTCAGCATGGACATGGCTTATTCTCCTTTGTTGCCGAGGTAGGCCTCGATGACGACGGGGTTCTGCTTGATCTCGTCCGGCGTGCCCTTGGCAATGACCTTGCCGTAGTTGAGCACGCAGATGCCCTCGCAGATGTTCATGACGAGGTTCATGTCGTGCTCGATGAGCAGGATGGCGATCTGGAACTCGTCGCGGATCTTGCGGATGTTGTCCATGAGCTCCACCGTTTCGGAGGGGTTCATGCCGGCCGCCGGTTCGTCCAACAGGAGGATGCCCGGCTCGGTCGCGAGCGCGCGCACGATCTCCAACCGGCGCTGCGCGCCGTAGGGGAGGCTCCCCGCCGCCTCGTCCGCGTGGTCGGCCATGTGGAACACATCCAGAAGCTCCTTGGCCCGCGCGTCCGCCGCGCGTTCCGCCTTGGCGTAGCCAAAGGCATGCGTGACCGAGGAAAAGAAGCTCTCGCGGATGTGGTTGTGCAGCCCGACCTTGACATTGTCCAGCACCGACATGTTGGAAAACAGGCGGATGTTCTGGAAGGTGCGGGCGATGCCCATGGCGTTGACCTGCGCGGTGGACTTGCCCGCCGTGTTCACGCCGTCGAGCAGGATCGCGCCGCGCGTCGGCTGATACACATTGGTGAGCAGGTTGAACACCGTCGTCTTGCCCGCGCCGTTCGGGCCGATGAGCCCGGCGATCTCCGTCCGGCCGATGAGCAGCGAGAAGTCGTCCACCGCCGTGAGGCCGCCGAAGTCGATGCCCAGATGCCGGACATCCAAAATGGGTTTCTTATTGACATCCCGCTCCGGCACAATCGCGTCGCTCGGGAAAGGGACCATTTTCGTCTTGTGCAGCATGCTTACGCCTCCTCCCGGCCGCCGCGGCCGGCAAACAGTTTCTTGAGATTGCCCTTGAGCTTGGAAAACGCGGGCGATGCATTGAGAAGCATGATGGCGATGAGCACCAGGGCATAGATGAGCATGCGGTAATCGCTCATGAAGCGCAGCGCCTCGGGCAGGACGGTCATCACGACCGCGGCGATCATGCTCCCGCGGATGCTGCCCATGCCGCCCAGCACGACGATGACCAGGATCTCGATCGACTTGTTATAGTCGAAGGTGCCCGCCGTCAGGATGGAGTAGTTGTGCCCATAGAGGACGCCGGCCACGCCCGCGAAGAACGCCGCCACGACAAACGCCAGCAGCTTATAGTAGCTCACATGGATGCCGCAGGACTCCGCCGCGATCGTGTTGTCCCGCAGGGACATGATGGCGCGCCCCTGTTTGGAATTCACGAGGTTTAGGATGACGACGAGCGTGATCATCACGACGACGAAGGCCGCCGGGAAGGTCGCGTCCTGCGGCGTGCCCTTGAGGCCAGCCGCGCCGCCCGTGAAGTTCAGGTTGATGATGACGCTGCGGATGATCTCGCCGAAGGCCAATGTGACGATTGCGAGGTAGTCGCCTTTGAGGCGCAGCACCGGCACACCGACCAGCACGCCGAAGGCCGCCGCCACCAGGCCGCCCACCAGCATGGCCAGGGGGAAGCGCACAGCCGTGGGCAGGATCTCCTGCATATATAAGGAGAAGAGGCAGCCCGCATACGCGCCCACGGACATGAAGCCCGCGTGCCCGAGCGACAACTCGCCCAGGATGCCCACCACGAGGTTGAGCGAGGCGGCCAGCACGATGTTGATGCAGATCGGCACCAGCATGGACTGCAAATGCCGGCTGGCGTTGCCCGTGGCAATGAGCACCATCATGACCGCAAACGCGCCCAGTGCAATCGCATAGGTAATGTAGTTTTTAATGCTTGTTTTCTTGCGTTTCATCATACCTTCTCCTTGATCTTTTTGCCGAGAAGCCCCGTCGGCTTGAGCAATAGCACGACGATCAAAACGCCGAACACGATGGCGTCCGACAACTCGGTCGAGATATACGCCTTGGACAGGTTTTCGATGATGCCGAGTGCCAGCCCGCCGATCATTGCGCCCGGGATGGAGCCGATGCCGCCGAACACGGCCGCGACAAACGCCTTGATACCCGGCATAGACCCGGTGTACGGCCCGATGAAGCCATAGGTGCTGCCATAGAAGATGCCGGCCACCGCCGCGAGGGCCGAGCCGATGGCGAAGGTGACGGAGATCGTCTTGTTGACGCTGATGCCCATGAGCTCTGCCGCGTCCTTGTCCTCAGAGACGGCGCGCATCGCCTTGCCCATGCGCGTCTTGCCGATGAACAGCGTGAGCGCCACCATGATGAGCGCGCTCACGGCAAGCGTAGCCAGGGCGTCGCCCTTAATGGTGAGCTCGCCCAGCTGTACGGGCGGAATGCTCACGACCTTCGGGAAGCTGTGCAGCCCCGACCCGAACACGAGCTGCGCCAGGCTCTGCAAAAGGTAGCTCACGCCGATGGCCGTGATGAGCACCGTAAGCGGCGGAGACTTGCGCAGCGGCTTATACGCGACGCGTTCGATGACCACGCCCAACAGGACGCAGACGAGGACGCTCAAAATCGCCCCCACCCAGGTGGGCAGGCCGCACATGTTGACGCATACGATGACCGTGAATGCGCCTACCATTATAATATCGCCGTGGGCAAAGTTCAGCATCTTGGCAATGCCGTAGACCATGGTATAGCCGAGCGCAATGAGCGCATAGATGCTGCCCAAGCTGAGCCCGCTGATGAGATTGGAAAGAAAGTCCATACGATTCTCCGTGTCTTCCCGGGGCATGCCCCGCGTCCAAAAATTTTACCAAATACAGAAGCGGAGCAAGGCAAGCGCCCTGCTCCGAGCGAAACTGTGTTACCTGTTTTCGCGATCTTCTTTAGTCCGCATATTCCGCGTATGCGCCGTCCTTGATGACGACCGCCTGCGCGCTCTTGGTGGGTTCGCCGTTCGCATCCCAGGTCATCTTGCCGGTCACGCCGTCGACTTCGATCTTGGTCATCGCATCGATCAGCTTCGCGTTCAGTTCCTTGTCTTTGACATCCGTGATCTCTGCCTTTTCCATGGCCGCCTTGATCGTATAGATCGCGTCATACGCATCTGCCGCGAACTGGCTCGGGGTCATCTTATAGGCCGCTTCATAGTTCTTCACGAAGGAAGCGATCTTCTCGTCCGTGGAGCTCGCCACAAACGGGGTCAGAAGCAGGATGCCCTCGGTCATTTCCTTGTTGGCTTCGCCCATCTGCTCGATGATGCCGTCCATGCCGTCGACGCCGAAGTAGGTGACATCCAGGCCGGCCGCTTCCGCCTGCGTGATCACGAGCGCCGCTTCCTGATAATAGAAGGGCATGAACAGCACATCCGCGCCGGAGTTCTTGATGGCCTGCAGCTGCACGCTGAAGTCGGTCTTGCTCTGGTCCGTGAAGGCCTGCTCGGTCACAACATCCACGCCAACTTCCTTGGCCTTTGCCATGAAGGTCTCATAGATGCCTTTCGAATAGTCCGAAGAGCTATCATACAGCACGGCGACCTTGGTGCCGATCTTGTGCTCCGCCATGAATTCCGCCGCATAGGTGCCCTGATCCGGGTCCATGAAGCACACGCGGAAGCAGTTGTCATACTGCGTGCATTCCTTCTGCGAAGCGGAGGGCGTGAGCATCAGCATGCCGTCCTTCTTGACCTCCTCGGTCACGGCCACGCACGCGCCGCTCGTCACGGTGCCCAGAGACACCTTCATGCCCGCATCGTACAGCGTCGCATAGGCGTTGACTGCCGTCGCCGGGTCGCACACATCGTCCTCGAACTTGAGGGCCAGCTTGATGCCGTTCACGCCGCCGGCCGCGTTGATCTCGTCGATCGCGAGCTTTGCGCCGTTCTGCACGGCGATGCCGTATGCAGCCGCGTCCCCCGTCAGAGGGCCGGAACCGCCGATGATGAGCGTCTGCTCATCGGAGCCGCCGTTTTTCTTGCAGCCTGCGAAGCAGACCATGCACAGAACAACGGCCAAAACCAAGCTTACGGTTTTCTTCATTGCTTTCATGATGTTTCTCCTTACAAATTTCTTTGCCATGCATTGCACGGCGAAAATATTATGAAAAAAGCGGCCCTGGCTTTACGCCGGCCGCCTTTTTTTCATCATCTTACAGAACCTGTTCTGCATTCAAAGGTCGTTCGGCGTATTTGCTGTTCGAAATAAGGACGATCTGTACAAGTCCAAGAATGACGAGCAGGCTAATTCGAAGTACGGCGGCAAGGCGTACGACGGCCAGGGCGACATATACAAAAATAGACATTGCCAGAGCAATGTCTACGATCAAAGCATGCATAGAACGAGAAGCAGAGGACGCACAAAATTCCGGGGCGCACTTGGCGGACTCGGCATGCATTTTGGCAGATCGATTATTCATCATCGCAGTTGCCATCTTGGTTGTCCTCCCTTCTTGAATATGCGCCCATTTTACACGATTCCTTTTCGCTTGTCAATAAATTTGCGAAACTTTTTGAAACGCCCTGCAAATTTTTTTGCACCGTGCGCTCGCGCGGCCGTTTCCTGACCGGCATCGGTGCGGATATGCAGGTTTTTGCATGGAAAGATGCAAAAAGAAATGTGGGGAACCTGGAAACCCCTACAGCCCGTGTCGCCCGAAGGCCTGGCCGCACAGGAGGCGGAGGCGCAGAGGGGGCGCAAACATGCTCCCTTCGGGCATGCCCTTTCCCCGGCCGCCGCGCCGCGCGTTTTGCACAAAGCACAGGCGGGCTGTGCGTCCGCGCCGCGCTGCACCGGGAGCCGCCTTTACGCCTGCGCTTTCGCCCGCGGGTAGACGAGCAGCAGGCTGCCCTCCCCCACCGCCACGCGCGCCGGGATGCCCAAAAATTCGTTGCTCGTCCCGATCGGGAAGGAGGGCGTCATTTCCCCATTTTGCATCGGGTATTTGAGCCCCTCGAGGCACACGCCGCGCGCCGCCCCGCCATAGGCCAGTACGCTCACATATCCGCTCAGCCCCGCGGGGTAGCGCACCTCGCCCGCGCGCAGCAGGCGCAGCACATTGTGCTCCGCAAACAGGTAGCCCACCGCGCCCGCGTCGGCCAGAAAGGCCAGCAGCTGGATATTGGCAAGCGTGTGGTCCATGCGGCCGCCCGTCCCGCCCAGGATGTAGAAGGTGGAAAATCCGCGCTTCAGCCCCTCCCGCGCCGCGGCCAGCATGTCGGTATCGTCCTTTTCGCGCGGGAGCACAAGCGTGCCCGCCGCGTCCGGCACGCGCCCCAGCGAGTCGAAGTCGCCGAGCAGCAGATCCGCCTGCCACCCAGCCTCCACTGCATAGGCGTATCCGCCGTCCGCCGCGATCAAAAAGTCGCCCGGGCGCTTGTCCGCCGCCCAGCCATACAGCGGCCCCGCGCCCAAAAGGAAGCACACGCCCGCGGGCCTCGGTTCAAAATGCACCATCCTGCCGCCCCCTCATGCCTGCTCCAGAAGTTCTATATAGGAAGCGATGTGCGCATCCGCGATGCGGCAGATCTCCGCCCATGCATAGGCGGTGCTGTCGTCCTGCACCGCGACGGTATAGAACCCCGCCGCCTTGACGGTGCGGATGCAGTGCAGCGCGTCCTCAAACACCGCGCAGCCGCCCGGCGGGTTGCCGCCGGCCGCGCGCGCCGCCCGTTCATAGAGCGTGGGCGTGTTCTTGTCCACACCCTCCTCCGTGCAGGTCAAAAACGCGTCAAAAAAGTCCCACAGTCCGAGCCGCTTCAGGGCCGGTTCGGCCACGACCCGGTCGGTCGCCGTCGCCGCCGCGAGCCGGACGCCCCGGCGCTTCAAGAGGGCAAGGTATTCCCGGACGCCGGGCTTCAGGCTCGCCTCGGTCTCGTATTTTTGAAGCGCCAGCGCGTTGATGCCGTCGATGATGGCGTCCACGCTCTCGGCCACGCCATAGTGCGCGCGCACATAGGCCGCCGTCATGCGCATGTCCAGCGCGCGGATGTCCTGCCGCAGGGTGGGGCCGGGCGTCTTGCCCAAGGAAGCCAGGTAGTCGTCGATCAATTTGTCCCAGATGTGCATGGAATTCAGAAGCGTGCCGTCCATGTCGAACACGGCGACGCGAAAGGGTGCAAGAGGCATATAGTTTCTCCTTTGCCGCGAGATCGCGGAAAAATTTGGTCTATGCAATGGCCGGCCCGCGGGGTGGCGTGTCCGCCACCGGCGCCTGCCGCGCCCACGCGCGGTCAGCAAAAGTATAGTATACCCGCCGCGCCAAGTCAATGCGTCGCGGCAAATCGGAGAGCCGCTGCGCAGAGCACCTCTGCTGGCAGAGAGTTCATGCCCGGCGCTATCTCCGGGGCGCGATGCAGCAGCCCAGCAGTGGTTTTTTCGGTTCAGCCGCCAAATTTGCGATTCTGCCCAAAATCGACCGCAAGCCGCCTCCGGGCAGTGCAGCGGCCGCCCACCCGGAGAGAGCTGTTTCGTGCGCTTCTCCATCCCGGCATCGGCTCATGCGGCCCCGCCCACCTTGAGCCCTTTCTGCATCTTTTCTTGCACCATCCTGCATGCAGCGCGGAAGAATATTCACTTCCGTGGTATATTTATTGAATTTTCTGCAAAAATTTGTTGACATTTCGTCCCCGCTGGATTATCGTTATACTAACAAATTTCTATTTTCCCATCCCAGGAGGCAGCTATGAAAAAAGTTTGCAAACCGATCTGTTTGCTGCTGGCGATCGTGAGCATTTTCGCCATGGCCGGCTGCAAAAAGGAGGAAGCGAAATCCTCTACCCCGAACGGCTCCACCGTTTCCGGGGATCCTTCCGGCAAGAAATATAAGGTAGGCATCGTGCAGCAGCTCGAGCACCAGGCGCTGGACGCGGCGACCGAGGGCTTCAAGGCCGCGCTCGTTGAACTGCTTGGCGCGGAAAATGTCGAGTTCGATTACCAGAACGCCCAGAACGAGCCGACCAACTGCGCGTCCATCGCGACCAAGTTCGTCAACGACAAGGTAGACCTCATCATGGCCAACGCGACGACCGCCCTGCAATCTGCCGCGGCGGCGACCTCGACCATCCCGATCGTCGGCACCTCGATCACGGACTATGTGTCCGCGGGCGTCATCGAAAGTAACGACGCACCCGGCGGCAATGTGACCGGCGCATCCGACCTCGCCCCCATCGACGGGCAGATTGACCTGCTTATCAAGCTGTGCCCGGACGCCAAGACGGTGGGCATCGTCTATTGCTCGAGCGAGGCGAACTCCGTGTTCCAGGCGGAAAAGGCCGAGGAAGCCTTGAAGGCCAAGGGGCTTAACGCGAAGGTATACACCGTGTCGGATTCCAACGACATCCAGGCGGTCGTCACGACGGCCGTGGGCGAGGTGGACGCGATCTACATCCCGACGGACAACACGCTGGCCGACAACATGGAGATCGTGAAGAACATCACCGTCCCGGCGAAGGTCCCGGTCATCGCGGGCGAGGAAAACATGTGCAAGGTCGGAGGTCTCGCGACGCTGTCCATCAGCTACTACAGCATGGGCTATTCCGCGGGCAAGATCGCCTATGACATCCTCGTAAACGGCGCGGACCCGGCCACGACGCCCATCGTATATGCGGACGAGGTCACGATGAAATACAACAAGGAGATCGCGGACCTGCTTTCCTGGCCGATCCCGGACGACCTGGTCGCCATCGGCGAATGAGGCGCTATCGCTTTAGCAAGTTAAAAGAAAACGCGGCTGGGGGCTTTCCCCCGCTGCGTTTTTTTGCTATAATACCTCTGTATTTCTTTGGAAAACCAATGGATTTTCATTTTTATCATTTGGGGGGACTCCATGAACTTCACTTCACTGCTAAACGCCTTGCCCGGCTCGGTCGCCCAGGGGGTCATCTGGGGCGTGCTGGCCATCGGCGTGTACATCACCTATAAGGTGCTCGACTATTCGGACATGACGGTGGACGGCAGCATGGCCACCGGCGGCGCCGTGGCGGTCATACTCATGCTCCGGGGCGTAAACCCGTACCTCGCGCTCTTGGCGGCGATGGCGGCCGGCATGCTCGCGGGGCTCGTGACCGGGCTGTTCCACACGGTGTGCGGCATCCCGGCCATCCTGTCCGGCATTTTGACGCAGCTCGGGCTGTATTCCGTCAACATGCGCATCCTGGGCAAGTCCAACCAGGCCATCAGCGTGGACAAATTCGACCTGATCGTGAGCCTGCGCTACATCCCCGCGGCCATCCTTACGGGGGCGATCTTCTGCGTCGTGCTTATCGCGGTGCTGTATTGGTTCTTTGGCACGGAGGTCGGGCACTCCATCCGCGCGACGGGGGCCAACCCCAACATGGCGCGCGCGCAGGGCATCAACACCAACACAAACAAGGTGCTGGGGCTCGTGCTCTCGAATGCGCTTGTGGGGCTCGCAGGCGGGCTGTATGCGCAGTACCAGGGCAGCGCGGATGTCAACATGGGGCGCGGCGCGATCGTCATCGGCCTCGCGGCCATCATCATGAGCGAGGTCATCTTCGGGCGGTTGTTCCGCAACTTTGCGCTCAAGCTGCTGGCCGTGGTGTTCGGCTCCATCCTGTACTTTGCGATCATCGCACTCGTGCTGCAGCTCGGCCTGTCCACGACCGACCTCAAGCTGTTCTCGGCGCTCATCGTGGCGCTCTTCCTCGCCATGCCGCATGTAAAGGCGCGGCTCTTCCCGCAGAAAACCGGAGGACACAAGCATGCTTGAATTAAAAGACATCCACAAGACCTTTAACGCAGGCACCGTCAACGAAAAGGTGGCCTTGAACGGCGTCAACCTGACGCTGGCGGACGGCGAATTCGTCACCATCATCGGCGGCAACGGCACGGGCAAGTCCACGACGCTAAACGCCGTCGCGGGCGTGTTCCCGATCGATTCCGGCAGCATCCGGATCGACGGGATCGATGTGACGCGCCTGCCAGAATACAAGCGCGCCAAGTACCTCGGCCGCGTGTTCCAGGACCCGATGACCGGCACGGCCGGCAACATGAACATCGAGGAAAACCTCGCGCTCGCCTCGCGCCGGGGCAAGTCGCGGTCGCTTCGGTGGGCAATCACGCAAAAGGAACGCGAATTCTTCCGCAGCAAGCTCTCTCCCCTGGGGCTGGGGTTGGAAAACCGCATGACGACCAAGGTGAGCCTCCTGTCCGGCGGGCAGCGGCAGGCGCTCACGCTCATCATGGCGACGCTGGAAAAGCCGAAGCTGCTGCTGTTGGACGAGCACACGGCGGCGCTCGACCCCAAGACGGCGGCCAAGGTGCTCGCCATTTCCGACCAGATCATTGCGGAGGAGCACCTGACGGCCATGATGGTCACGCACAACATGCGCGACGCGATCGTGCACGGCAACCGGCTACTCATGTTCTATAACGGCCGCATCATTTTGGACATTGCGGGCGAGGACAAGAAAAAGCTCACGGTCGAGGACCTGCTGCGCGAATTTGAAAAGCTGTCCGGCGAGGAATTCGCCAACGACCGCGCGCTCTTGTCCTGAGACGGGGCGGCGCGAAAGGCGGGCGGCCAAGCGGCCGGCATCGACGCATAGGGCAACGGCAGCCTGCGAAGTGTTGATGCCATGCGAGCGGCGCGAAAGGCTGACCGTGGAAAGCAGATTCTGAGGGACGCGAATGCGCCCTGTGGAAAGCAAATTGCGAAAGGCAAAAATCGCAATCCCAAGAAGCGGCCATATGCGCCAAGCATGCGGGCAGGCTACCTTAGAAAAATCAGAAAAATAGAGTACATAAAAAAGACGGCAGGGCGCAGACCCTGCCGCTTTTTTTAATCTCTTACATCCCCTCCAGCAGCGCGGGCAGCGCCGAGAGCGCCGCAAACTGCGCGTCCACCCGCGGGCAAGCAGGCGCGGGCGCATGCGCCGGGTTGAACCACACGGTGCGGATGCCGGCGCGCTCGCCCCCGGCAATGTCCGAGGTCAAGCTGTCGCCCACGATGACCGTCTCCGCCCGGCAAAAGCCGGGGATGGCGGCAAAGCACGCCTCGAAATAGGCGCGCTCCGGCTTGGGCGCGCCCACCTCTTCGGAGATAAAAATCTGTTCAAAAAAGCGTGCGAGGTCCGCCCCCGCGATGCGCCGGTGCTGTGTCACTGCCGTGCCGTTGGTCACGGCGAACAGGCGGTACCGCGCGGCCAGGACGGGCAGCACCTCTGCCGCCCCCGGGAGCAGTGGGGCCTCCCCGCCCAGCAAGGTTTCATAGCGGTGCGCGGCCTCGGAAGCCGGGGCGGTCACACCGAGTTCCCGGAAAAGCTCGCAAAAGCGCGCCGTCTTGAGCTCTGCGCGCGTGATCTCGCCGCGCTCGAGCCGCTTCCAGTGCTCGCCGTTGATGACGCTATAGCGCGCAAGCACCGCCTCGCCCGCCGGGACGGACAGGCTCTCTAGCGCCTTTTTCAGCGCCGCATGCTCCGCTGCGCGAAAGTCCAAAATCGTGTCGTCCAGGTCGAGCAGCGCAAAGCGGATCATGCCCTGCCTCCCCGGAAGGCCTCCGCCTCCGCGCGCGTGGGGATGGACGGGGCCGCCCCGGGGCGGCTCACCGCGATGGCCGCCGCCCGGCTCGCGAGGTCCATCGCCGCGGCGGGGGACTTCCCTTCGGCGACCGCCGCCAGGAAAAAGCCCGTGAAGGTGTCGCCCGCGCCCGTCGTGTCCACCACGGGGACGGCATAGGCCGGCTGCAAAAGGCATTCCCCCTCCGCGAGGTATCGCGCGCCCTTGCCGCCCAGCGTGAGCACGATGTTCGCGCGCGGGAACCGGCGCGCCAGCGCGGAGGAAAGCTCCTTTTCCGCGGCCGACGCGGGTAGGCCGGTGAGCGCCGCCGCCTCGCCCTCGTTTAGAAAGAAGGTGTCGACAAGCCCCAACGGCAGGTCGAGGAGAGCCTCCTCCATCGGCGAGGGGTTGAAGAAGATGCGCAGCCCCGCGTCCGCCGCCGCACGGAAGAGGTCAGGTAGGCCGTTTACCTCGTTTTGCAGCAGGATGGCGTCGCCCGGCGCAAAGGCCGCGACCGTCCGGCGGATCTGCTGCTGCGTGATCGTGCGGTTCGCCCCGCCGTAGAGCAGGATGCAGTTGTCGCCCGCGGCGTCGTTTTGGATGATCGCGTGCCCGGTCGGCGTGTCCGGCCGCACTTCGACAAGCGCCGTGTCCGCCCCCGCGGCAGAAAGCTCGTCCAGCAAAAACCGGCCGTCCGCCCCGATCGCCCCGGCCATGCGCACGCCGGCCCCCGCCCGCGCCAGCGCAACCGCCTGATTGAGCCCCTTGCCGCCGGTATAGCGCGCGAGGCCATGCGCCGCGAGCGTCTCTCCCCCACGGACGAAATGCGGCACGGCATAGACCATGTCGATATTGAGCGACCCAAAGCAAAGCACCTTCATGCGTATTCCCTCCGAAATGATTTCATAGATGTATGTTCCAGTATAGCACAAGCCGCCGCGCGAAAAAAGGGTTTGCGCCATGCGCCCCTCCTCCGCATTTGCCCGGTCACTCTTCCCTGCGGCCATCCGCTTTCCCCGCATGATCTCCGCTTCCCTCTCATTGGAAGGCTTCTGCAAACTCGTAAAAATTGTAGAATTTTCCCGCAAACTCGCCCAAAGAACGATTTTTCCCCATGGAGTACCTTGCTGTCACCCGGGACTTGTGATAGGATAAAGTGAGTATTTTTTCAAATCATTGGTTTGTCACTATATTTTATATCATATATAAGGAAGTGTCCCACCATGCGAAAGATTCATTCCTATCAAGGCGCCTATTCCAAGTCTAAAAAGGAAGCGGCGCACAGCGTCCTGCCCACCCGGCACAAGAGCTATGCGTATCACCCGACGGGTGAAAAGGCGAACCCGCGCCGCCCACGGGAGGCGTCGGAGGCGAAGTCGCTTTGGCAGATTGCCTTTTTCCCGCTCGCCTTTCTCTATTATGAATTGCTGCTGCGCATCGCGCTCGGCGAAAAGGTGTTTTCCTACTTCTTCTATGTGCTGTTCTTCTCGCTTTCGGCGGGATTTTTGTTCTATTCGCTCTGCCACCTGTTCAAAAAGCCCAAGGCGGTGCGCGTCGCGACCATTTGCGTGCTCGCGTTCTTTGCCGTGCTCTTTTTGGTGGAATTCTTCTGCAAGCAGTTCTTCACCTTCTTCATGGGCCTGTCCGTCATGTTCCAGTCGGCGGGCGAGATGATGCGCAGCTATTTTGGCGTGGCCGTGAGCTTGGTATTGAAGAGCTTCCACATCGTGCTGTTGTACTTCGTGCCGCTCGCGGTGTACTGCTTTGTGTTCCGCGAGCCCGTCTCGCGCCGGGTGCCGCCGCTCATTTCCCGCATTGCGCCGGCGGTGGCGTGCGTGCTGTGCTACGGCATTGCGATGCTGGGCGTGCTGACCTCGCATTCGGGCATCGTGACTTGCCGCGAATACTACACCTCGGAATTCAACATCACGGAATCCTCGCTGCGGTTCGGGCTGGTGACCGGCTTCCGGCTGGACGCGCAATACCTCGTGTTTGGCACACCCAAGGCCAAGGCGCCGGACGACCCGGTGGCGCCCGTCGTCGACCCGACGACCCCGTCGTCGAATGTGAGTTCGAGCGATATCGCGCCCATTGACTATGGCGAAAACAAGATGGACATCGATTTTGACGCGCTCATCGCGAATACCTCGGACGAGACGCTCATTTCCATGCACAAATACTTCGCCGCGCAGCCCGCGACCAAGAAGAACAAATACACCGGGATGTTCAAGGGCAAGAACCTGATCGTCATCACGGCGGAGGCCTTCTCGCACTATGTGATCGACAAGGACCGCACGCCCACGCTGTACCGCCTCGCGACCAAGGGCATTCACTTCACGAATTACTACCAGCCCGCCTGGGGCGTCAGCACCTCGGACGGCGAATATTCGCACCTCATGGGGATTGTCCCCAAGGCCGGGGTCAACAGCATGAAGGCCAGCGCGAACAACAATGTGTATTTCACGCTCGGCAACCAGATGACGCGGCTCGGGTATCTCTCGCTCGCGTACCATAACAACTCCAACACCTACTACGGCCGCAACCTGACGCACCCGAACCTCGGGTATTCCAAGTTCATCGCCATCGGCAGCGGGCTGGAGGGGCTGGATAAGGTCTGGCCGCGGTCCGACTTGCAGATGATGGAGCACTCCGTGTCCGATTACATAAACTCCGACAAACCGTTCAACATCTACTATATGACGGTGAGCGGGCATGCGGAATACAACTTCTCGGGCAACATGATGGCTTACCGCAACAAGGCCACAGTGGCGGATTTACCCTATTCCGATCCCTGCAAGGCATACCTCGCCTGCAACATGGAGCTGGAATACGCCATGAAGTACCTCGTAGAGCAGCTCGAAGCCGCGGGCAAGGCGGACGACACCGTCATCGTGCTTACGGCCGACCACTACCCCTATGGGCTGGAGACGGAGTCCTCGGATAAGAACGAGAAGTATAAATACATCAATGAATTGGCCGGGCACAAGATCGATACCAACGCCGAGCTGCATAAGAACGCGCTCATCATCTGGAGCGGGTCGCTCGAAAAGGAGGACCCGATCGTGGTAGACGACCCGGTCTACAGCCTCGACATCCTGCCCACCGTGTCCAACCTGTTTGGGCTGGAATACGATTCCCGCCTGCTCGCAGGGCGCGATGTGTTCTCGGACGCGTCGCCTCTCGTGCTGTTCCGCAATTACAGCTGGATCACCGACCGCGGGTATTACAACGCGTCCTCTAAGACCTTTACGCCGGCCGACGGCGCAGGCTTTACGGGCGAGGAGGATCAGAATGCCTATATCAAGAGCATTTCCTCCATCGTCAAGAACAAAGTGACCTATTCCAAGTACATTTTGGAAAAGAATTACTACAACCTCCTGTTCAAGAAATGAGGTCGGCCATGAAAGACAGACTGCTGCTCATCCTAAACCCGATCTCCGGCCGGCTCAAGGGCGTGGCCAACGAGGAGGCGCTTTGCCAGGCGCTCGGCAGTCGGTATGAGGTCACGGTGATGCACACCGCCGCGCGCGGGGACGGCACCCGCCTCGCGCGCGAACACATCGCTTCCTTCGACGCGGTGGCGGGCTGCGGCGGCGACGGTACGCTAAACGAGGTGATGGAGGCGCTCCGCAGCCTCCCGCCCGAGGCGCGCAAGCCGATGCTGTGCATCCCGGCCGGGACGACCAACCTGCTCGGCGATACACTGTGCCTGCCGCACAATGTCGTCGCAGCGGCGGAAAGGCTGGCCGCAGGGGTGGCGCACCCCTTCGACCTCGGCCGCATCAACGAATTCTGCTTTGGGAGCGTCGCCTCCTTCGGGGCATTTACGGATTCATCCTACGCCACGCCGCAGAAGCTCAAAAACCGCCTCGGGTACGGCGCGTATGTGCTCGGCGGGGCGAAGGGGCTGTTCCACCTGCAAAACTACCGCATGACCGTGGAATGTAACGGCGAGACCTTTACGGACGACTTCGTGTTCGGCGGGGTGTCCAACTGCGTCGCGGTGGGCGGCATCATTCGCTTTCCCGACGGGACGGTGCAGGTAGGCGACGGGCGCTATGAGGTCGTGCTCGTCCGGCGGCTCAAGAACCTGGCAGCGCTGGCGCGCGTGATGCGTGCCGTCCGGCGGCGCAACTATGCGGACTGCCCCGAGGTATTCTATGCGCAGACCGACCGCATCCGCCTCTCGGCGGACCAGGCGCTCCCGTGGACGATCGACGGCGAATACAAGGGCGACATTACCCGGGCGGACATCGAGATCCTGCCCGCGGCCTTGCAGCTCGTGTGGTGAAAAAACAGAGACATCAAAAAGGACAGCCGGGCTTGGCTGTCCTTTTTTGCGCGGGGCATTCCCGCGGGAAGGAGAAGGGATGAAGATCGCGATCTTGGGCTATTCCGGCAGCGGCAAATCCACACTGGCGCGGGCGATTGCCCAAAAAACCGGCATTGCCTGCCTGCACTTGGACAGCGTGCATTTCCTGCCCGGGTGGGTGGAGAAAGCGGACGAGCAGGCGCGCACCGAGGTGCAGGCGTTTTTGGCCGCGCATGCGGATTGGGTGATCGATGGCAACTACCCGGCGCTGTGCTGGGCGGAACGCCTCGCGGCGGCGGACGCCATCCTGTTCGTCGCGCTGCCGCGCGTTTCCTGCCTTGTGCGCGTGCTGCGGCGGATCCGCCTCCACCGGGGGCGCGTGCGGCCGGACATGGCGCCCGGGTGCCCGGAAAGGGTGGACGCCGCCTTTTTGTGGTGGGTGCTGCACAAGGGGCGAGGTGCCGCGGTGCGCCGCCGCAACCGGGAAGCGCTCGCGCAATACTCGGACAAGGTCGTGCGCCTCACCTCGCAGCGGGCGATCGACCGCTTTCTTGCGGAATTCCCCGCGTCGCTGCCGCGCTTTACACCTTACTTTCCCCGCCCGCGAGGTAAGCGCAAAATTCCGCACTGAAGTCGCCCTCCGGCGAGAGCGCCGCGCCCGAAAAGACCTTGCCGCCCGGCGCGAACAGCCGCGCGAGCTGGGCGGCCACCTGGGCGGGCGTGGCGTCGCGGCAGAACACGACCGCCTTTTCGCGGAACAGTTCGGTTTCCCCGGCGCAAAGCTGCGGAAGGGCGTACCCCTCGCCGGATGCGTTTACGAACAGTAGATAGGCCGCTTGTGCGGGCGCGGAAGCGGTTTTGCGCATATCTCCCGCGCCAATCTCGTCCAGAAATGCCTCCGCCGCGGCGTTTAGCAGCATGCCGTCCTCGCCCGCCGGGCAGAGGTCGCCCGCATAGGTAAGGCAGTTTTCCGCCCCCTGCACGCGGCAGGTGAGCGCGCCGCCCGCTTCCCCGGCCTGCGCCGCGAGGAAGTCCGCCGCCTCTAAGAGCAGCGCCGCCGCCCGGGCCGCTTCCTCGGCGGGCCAGTCGTGTTCCGCGTCTTCCACGAGGATGCCCAGGATCGCGAGGTCGCCCGAGAGCTCCGCCGCGCTGCCGAACCGCACGACCTCCGTTTTTTCGGACGGACTTTGGAGCATCACCGTCTCCTGCACCCGACCGCGGCCGCTTCCGCAGCCGAACAGCACCCCCAACAGCACCGCACACACCAACGCGAGACAAACCGAACGCATTTTCGTCACCTCCTGCGCCCAGCATAGCACACGCGCGAGGGGATCGGGGGATTTTCGGCAAAACTCGTGGGCGTTCGCGCTTCTTTTCGGTTCTGCGCACGCAAAGCGGCCGCCCCGCATGCAAAATACTCGGCATGCATTCCATCAGCCACCCGGTCCATGCGGAAGCCTGTCAAAAGCCCAGGCAAACGGCCATCCCCCGCACTCCTACAAAAAAACGGCCGCCCCAAAAAGAGCGGCCGTCTCTGCCCGGCGCAGATCACGCATGGATCGCCGAAGAGGTATAGTCCCAGTCCATCGCGTCCAGCTGCCGGATCGCGCTTGCCACGCAATCCACAAGAGCGGCCTCCATCTTGGCGCCCTTTTCCGCCGTCGCTCGGGTCGGGTCTCCTGTCGCCGCCGTGTCGGTCAGCTCGGAAAAATCCCACTTGATCTCGATATGCGCGGGCAGCCGATCGGGCACCACGCCCGCCGCCAGCTCCGGCTCACACCACTGCGGGAACAGGTGATAGGCGATGGAGCTTTCCCCCTCGCCCGCATGCCCAAGGCCGCCCCAGACCTCAAAGGTGTCCGGCGGCAGCAATTCGCCCGCCGTCACCCACCAGGCCGGGAGGGCCGCAATGCGCGCTTCCGGGTATTTCTCCTTGATCTTGCGCGAAGCGATCTCCATCGGCGCGATGTTGCCGTCATGCCCATTCATCAGGAAAATATGATAGATCCCATTGCGCAGGCAGGATTCCAGGATGTCATAGATCACCGCCGTCACCGTGTCATAGGACAGCGTGAGCGAGCACGGGAAGGAATCGTAATGCGCGCTGTAGCCGACCGTCACCGGCGGCAGGACGAGCAGCCCCTCCACCTGCTCCGCCACCTTGCAGCTCAGCATATAGGAGACGAGCGTGTCCGTGCCCGAGGCCAGATGCGCCCCGTGCGCCTCGCAGGAACCGATGGATAAAATCGCCTTGTCGAAATGCCCCTCCGCCACCTGATGTGCGGTGAGCTTCATAAGTTCATATTGCCGCATAAATTGCCTCCTTGATCAAATCCGGCATAGAGCCGGGAATTTTTTACCAATTGTCCACTCGGATTTCATGCCCGGCGATAGGATTGCGCGATATAGCCGGACAGCAGGCTTTCGTACAGCCCGTCCGCCGGGTCCAGCCCGCAGACCTCTTTTAAGACACCCTCCACGCCCTTGCGTTCCTTCAGGATGGACAGGCGGATGCTCTGCTCGTCGCGGAAGTCGAAGAAGTTGACCGCACTGTACAATAGCGGCGCAAAGGCGTCCGTCGAGATGCCGTAGTCGCGGCACAGCGCGGCCGCGCCAATGATGCGTTCCCCGCGGGACAGCTTGCGCAGCGGGTCGCGCACGAGGCGGGACAGCGGGTCGGCAAGCGCCGCATCGCGGTATCCCTCCAGCCGCCCGGCGAAATAGGCGTCCATTTCGCGTTCGGAAAAGCCGTATTTGAGGCGCACCATCTCGCCCACCGCGTCCCAGAGGGCGAGCAGCGCGTCCAAAATGTCCGGGTCGGCCGCGGCCTCGTGGGAGGTCCGATACCCGCGCCGGACGCCCAAATAGCCAAGCGTCGCCTGTGCCAGCGTGTGCACATACAGCCGCCGGGCGTCATAGCGCGTCGCATCGTCCACGAGCGCCAGAAATTCGCTTTCCCGCGCCAGCGGGGTGTCCGCCACCTCGCGCCGCGCGACGGCCGGGGGGAGGAATTCCTCCGCCACGACATCCACGCTGCCGTCCGGGCGGGGGAGCTTTTTGGCGACCTGCTCCACCGACACGAGCGACACGCCGACGCCCTCGGGCAGATTCCCCCGCGCGTCGGCAAGGCGCGCGCGCACGGTCTTTGCCGCGTCCTGTCCATTTTCAAAGAGCAGGATCGAAAGCCGCCGCCCCGCCGGGCGCGCCGCCACCCAGCGGGCGATGCGCCCCGCCGCCTCGGGCAGGTTTTCCGCCCCGACCGCCGTCGCGATATAATCTGCCTCCCGGGCGAAGCTCGCCGCCGCCTCGCTGTCCGGCGAAACGGCCGAGACGCCCCGCACTTCCTTGGGGGTCAGCCCCGTACCGCGGGCGGTCTCCACAATATATCCGCCGCGCCGCGCGATGTCCGCGCAGGCCGCCGCGTCGCTATCTGCAAAAAGAACCGCGCATCCCATTTTTTGGAACAGGGGCGCGCACATGGCCTTGCCCGTCGCCCCGGCCCCCAGCACCAGGCATTTTGGCGTATTCTGCATGCAAGTATTCCTTCCTTTCAAAAAGTCAACGGTTTTATCCTATCATTTTTCGCGCAGTTTGTAAATAAAAGGCAGGCCCTGCGGGCGGGATTTTGCCGCCCCCGCGGCGGAATTTGCAGAAATTTTGCGGCTTTGCCGCGAAAAACTTTCATTTTGCCTGCCATTCATGGTAAAATGAGGGCAGAAAAGTTTGTATCAAAAAGAGAAGGAGACTGCTATGAAACTGTTTGATTCCGGCGCATTCCTGCTGTCCGGGCGCGAGCTCGTGAGCGAGGCGGAATACGCCGCCCGGACGGGGAAGCCCGTGGATAAAGCGGCGGCGCGCCAGGGCACGATGGCCTATGGCATCCTGGCGGCGCACAACACGAGCGGCGATATGGCGCACCTGCGCCTGCGCTTTGACAGCCTGACCTCGCACGACATCACCTATGTGGGCATCATCCAGACCGCCCGCGCGAGCGGCATGACAAAATTCCCGCTGCCCTATGTGCTCACCAACTGCCACAACAGCCTGTGCGCCGTGGGCGGCACGATCAATGAGGACGACCACAAGTTCGCGCTTTCCGCGGCGAAGAAGTACGGCGGCGTCTATGTGCCCACCAACCTGGCCGTCATCCACAGCTATAACCGCGAACAGATGGCGGGCTGCGGCCGCATGATCCTGGGATCGGACAGCCACACGCGCTATGGCGCGCTCGGCACGATGGCTGTGGGCGAGGGCGGCGGGGAGCTTGCCAAGCAGCTCGTTGGCCGCACCTATGACATGGCTTGCCCGGAGGTCGTCGCGATCTACCTCACCGGCGCGCCCAACCCGGGCGTCGGCCCGCACGATGTGGCGCTGTCCATCGTCGGCGCGACCTATCAGAACGGCTATGTCAAGAACAAGGTCATGGAGTTTGTGGGCGACGGCATAGCGAACCTGCCCATGGAGTACCGCAACGCGATCGATGTCATGACGACCGAGACGACCTGTTGGAGCTCGATCTGGGAAACGGACGAAAAGACGGAGGAATACCTCGCCATCCACGGCCGCGCGGGCGATTACAAAAAGCTCGCCCCGGCGGAGGTCGCGTACTATGACGGCGTGGTCTATATCGACCTAGCAAAAATCAAGCCGGTCATCGCGCTGCCCTTCCACCCGAGCAATGTGTACACGATCGAGGAATTCCAGGCCAACACGAGGGACATCCTGGACGCGACGGAAAAGGCGGTCGCGGCGCAGTTCCCCGGCCGCGGCGTCGGGCTCGACCTCCAGAGCAAGTATTACGACGGCGCGTTCCATGTCGATCAGGGCGTCGTTGCGGGCTGCTCGGGCGGCACCTTTGACAGCCTGTGCCAGGTGGCGGACATTTTGGACGGCGAATCGGTGGGCAACGGCGCGTTCAGCCTGAGCGTCTACCCCGGCAGCCAGCCGGTCTACCT